>JANLTF010000259.1:0-5073 GCA_031362825.1 Acidobacteriota bacterium
TAATTCTCTTACCTTTGTTTTTAGAAGGATAGGGATGGATTCCTTCGGAGTTAAGTTAATAATCGCGTTCTTTGACTTCCACTCGAAATTCGTATTCCTTTGGACTACTAGATTCAAGCTATCTTCAAGTGACATTCCCAAATCGAATTCGGAAAAGTTGTTATCTGCCAAGCACGAGTTCTCCAAAAATACCAGACCTCCCGGCTTATCAGCTTTCACAAAAGCATCTCGTAAGAATTCCCGCACGTTGTGGCAGGATCCATCATATAGTGAGGCATGTTCCTTGGAAGTGACCTTCGTTTGCGACTCTTGAGATATGCCCAGTGACACGAAGATCATGATAAATCCTAATGAACGAATGCCGATTTTGCAGATTTTGAGCATACCTACCTCAGGTGTCGATTAATTAAGGCGTAACGATTGAATTGGTTATAGTCCATCGTCCCGATGCTTCTCGACCGACCCCGATGGCGTTAGTCGTAGTAAGATTGAATACCGTTTGACCCACAGTCACTTTGAATTTTTGAGTTAGCGAAAAATTAAAAGGGGGAGGGCAAGGCACAGGCTGATGAGCCGCGATTAGATCAATGAATTTTCCCGCATTGTTGGTGGTTGTCGTTATCGCTGTTGGTGGAGTAATACCTGAAGGAGTACTTTGGTAATTTGTCAGAATTTCTGTTACCGTAAGCCCAATGCCCGCTTCCACCATGCCTAAGTTGAGGTCATCTCCATTCTCATCAACAAGTGTATATCTTAGGTTTCTATAGGCTCCGCAAACCCCGGTAGCTATTGTAACTCCATCGGCATTCACGATGTTTCCAGGCCCTGGATCAACGGTTACGGTGCCCGCGATTTCATCCCGTCGAGCTTTCTTAGGAATTTGAACGAAAAAATCCTTGCCATTACTAGTGCGTTCGCCTGCCATCACTTTGACCTGATTGTTTCCAGCCGTAGCATTCCCCGCAACCGTAAAGGTCGCGACTATTGATGTAGTACCGAATCTTTCAATATCGGAAAAGGTGATTCCAGTGATCGGCACGATCGTAGTTGTCGGGGTGAATCCGGCGCCATCAATGGAAACACTTATTTTCCCACCAACGGAACCGTACACTGGAGTTATGCTCGTGATACTGGGATTAACCGCTACCGGAGTGAATCTCTCCGGGGTTTGCGTGACGTATTGGCAGTAGCCGAGGGCGCCTTCCCAGTAGCCAGTGGTCCAGGAAGCGAAGAGGGTTGTGCTGCCGGGACCTGCTCCATAAGCCTCGCCCTGAGAGTCCACGGTGAGAATCGATGTGTCGTTGCTTGACCATGAAACGCTAGCACTGACTTGGAATGGCGGCAATGGCTGGCCATTGCAGTTCTTGTTTTGCTGAACGGCGATAAAGCCGTGATAGGTGGCGTACCAACCTTGTTCGTCAAAGGGAGTGAGCCACCCGTCATCGTACGAATCGCCACAGCAGCCGTAACATGCGTAGGTACCGGCGATGCCGCCCGACGGACTGACCTGCTCAGAACGGCCGGAAAGTGTTTTTGCAACAGCACCTGTAGCCGACCAGTGCATTTGTCCCTTTTCAAGATCGAGCGGGATAATGTTGCCCAGTCCGTCAGGCGTCTGCTCGTCTCGCAGCTTTTTGAAATCCACGACGATAGTTTCACCCGGCTTGATGTCTCTTTCACCGACGTTGTATCCGCCGCCGGGGTAGATCATTGAGGCGGTATACTTGCGGGCCACGTCGGTTTCATTTTTTATGTAAACCAGCGTACGAAAATCGCCATCGGCTTTCCACGGGAACCCGCCCGAACTCGACGGGAGTTTTGTCGGATCCATCATCGGCACCTGAAATACGTGCTCCCCGTCGGAACTCATGCTCTGAACCGATGTGACGACCGTACCGTGCGGAGCAGCGTATTGAACTTCTATGCCAGCAAATTTCACGGCATTCGGGACATTCGCGTTGTCGATCAATTCTCTGAGGTTAATGAGCCGCGTCGATCTTGCGGGTAGATTTTTTGTCGGAATTACAACCTCGGCCATGTTGCCGTTGGGACGTGTGTACGGAATCCTTCCGTTTATTGTGGTAGCTTCGCTGCCGGTATTTCGCGCGACGAGAATGGCGTCGAGCGGGTCGCCGTCTATTTTTAACCGCAAACCCGCACCATGCCATTTCTGCGATTCCGTCGTTTCGGGGTCAATAAACGGGATAGAAGACGAATAGCCTTTGTTTGGCTTGGCTATAAAGATTCGAGCAATGACTGCTCCGGCCGTTCCCGTATGCGAGATCGACACGCCGCCTTTCTGATGAAGGTTGCCGCTTTCGTGGCCGACAACGTCGCCCATGATGTCGAGGACGCGTGTTTCCCACGGGACGAGCGTGACTTGATATGGCGTTGTCTGCTGGGGCGATGTTCCGTCCGTTTCGATGGTGGCGGTTACAGTTTGGCTGCTTGTATTAGAGACAACAAGGCGTGTTTTCGAGTTCTCAAACGGCAGCCACCAGACGCTCTCAAGACGGCTCGATACCAGTTTCGAAGTGTAGATAAATTGCTCGGCCCATATCAGCTTTCGCTGCGTATCGATCATTCGGACTTGGGCGCCCATTTGCATGTTGCCGCCCGCGTAGCCGATCTTCATGCTGCCTTCTTTGAATTCGTCTGCGGCTCCCGCAAGCAAAACGTGCATATCCACATCGATATATGATGCTGCCGGTACGGTTATGGGTGGTATGTTAAGTCGCGTTCCGGCGAGGCTATAGAACGTCGGTGTGGCGAGGAGCGGTTCGGGCCCCTTGTTGTTGAGCATCAATGTCGTTGTGAGATCGTCACGCAGACTGTAATAGGTTGCCGTCAGCTTATACGATTCGTAAACCGCGTTGGACATCGGATTGAGCGTTTTCTCGCCTTCATTTGAATTACAACAACTGGCTTTGGGCTCAATCGGTGCGATCAATCCGATGTCTTTGGATGACCTGTGATTCTGAGAATAGACGGCAGATATTGAAACAAGAACTAATGCCAAAACGCTAAAGCGAGAGGCATATTCACTAACGGGATTGCGGGATTGAAACATTTTGCCTCCATGAGGGCTGTGAGGAAAGGCTGTCCTTTCGTCTCAAGGAAATACGAAAAATATCGTGTCAGAGTAATTTCCAGATAAATGCTAAGTGTCCCGACGATATTCTCATTTGGTCGTTGTGTCAAGTTAAATTGTTGCGCGCGTAGGTAGCAGATCATCATCAGTCCAATACCGAAACGTAACGCTTTAGGCTCAGAGATGCGATTCTCGCGGTCTTTTGGTATTGTTATAGGTTTGGCGTTTGCGTAAGTCATGAACCTCGACAACATTAGAAATTTCTCAATCATTGCCCACATCGATCACGGCAAATCGACGCTGGCTGACCGTTTGCTGCAGATAACCGGTGCCGTCGCGGAGCGCGATATCGAGGCGCAGATGCTCGACGATATGGACCTCGAGCGTGAACGCGGCATCACGATCAAATCGCACGCTGTTCGCCTGGATTACAAAGCAAAAGACGGCAAAGACTATGTTCTGAATCTGATCGACACGCCGGGACACGTCGATTTTTCTTACGAAGTTTCGCGTTCGCTGTCGGCGTGCGAAGGCGCTTTGCTGATCGTCGATGCGTCGCAGGGCGTTGAGGCCCAGACGCTGGCAAACACATACCTCGCGATCGAGAATGACCTTGAACTGATCCCTGTTCTAAACAAGATCGACCTGCCCTCCGCCGAACCTGATCGAATAAAAGAGCAGATCGAGAACATCATCGGCCTCGACGCAAGCGAAGCGGTTCTGACATCTGCCAAGTCGGGCATCGGCATCGAGGACGTGCTCGAAGCTATCGTCGCTAAAATTCCGGCCCCGAAAGGCGACCGAAATGCACCGCTCAAAGCGTTGATATTCGACAGTTGGTACGACAGCTATCGGGGCGTGATCGTTTTGTTTCGTGTGATCGACGGAACTCTAAAGAAGGGAACAAAGATCAAATTCTTTAACACAGGCCGCGAATACCTGACCGAGACGATCGGCGTAAACCGTCCGCGTCCGACGCCGATCAATGAGCTCGGGCCCGGCGAAGTCGGATTTCTGACAGCCTCGATCAAGACCGTTGCGGACGTGCAGATCGGAGACACGATCACGGATGCGGCTAGACCTGTAAGCGAGGCTTTGCCGGGATTCAAAGAAGTGAAACCGATGGTCTTTGCGGGTCTGTATCCGATCGATGCCGCACAGTACGAAGACCTCCGCGATGCGATGGAGAAGCTGCGGCTCAATGACGCGTCGTTTTTCTTTGAACCTGAAAGTTCAACTGCCTTGGGTTTTGGTTTTCGATGCGGCTTTCTCGGACTTCTGCACATGGAGATCGTGCAGGAGCGGCTTGAACGCGAGTTTAACCTCGAACTGATCACAACGGCTCCGGGCGTGCGCTACCGTGTAACGACGACCGACGGCGAGGTAGCCGAGATCGATTCGCCATCCAAAATGCCCGAAACGGGTCGCATCACTAAGATCGAAGAGCCGTTCATCGAAGCGACGATCCTGACCAATGACGATTATCTCGGCGGCATCTTGCCATTGCTCGATGAGAAACGCGGCGTGCAGAAAAAGTTTGAGTACATTACGACAAACCGCGTGATGCTCGTTTACGAACTGCCGCTAAATGAGATCGTGCTTGATTTCTACGACCGTCTGAAGAGTGTTTCAAAAGGCTACGCTTCGCTCGATTATCATGTGTCAGGCTATCAGGCGAGCAAGCTCGTCAAGCTCGACGTGCTCGTCTCAGGCGAGCCGGTCGATGCGCTTTCGTTGATTCTCCACAGCGACACAGCTACGCAAAAAGGCCGTCTGCTTACGGCGAAAATGAAGGAACTCATTCCGCGGCAGATGTTCGAGGTTGCTATTCAAGCAGCCATCGGCAGCAAGGTCATCGCCCGCGAGACCGTCAAAGCAATGGGCAAAAACGTCATCGCCAAATGCTACGGCGGCGACATCTCGCGAAAACGCAAACTGCTCGAAAAGCAAAAAGAAGGCAAAAAGCGGATGAAAAAGGTCGG
>JANLTF010000277.1:0-2161 GCA_031362825.1 Acidobacteriota bacterium
GCTCCGGCAATTCGTTTCCGTGGTGATCTCGCTTAACTTCGAACGCCTGGAACCGGCTCGATCCATGTTGTGCAATAAACGACAGAACTTGCTTCACGCCTTGCTCGGTGTCGTAGCTGCCGGTTGTTCCTCGCGTGTCCAACCATTCCGAAAAGAGACGTTCGCCGCACGCAATCACGTCGGCACTCTTCCAACTCGTGATTCCAAACTCGCTCGCCAATACGCCCGCAACTGTGACCAGCGAAAAACGCGATGCAACGCGGAAAACTTCCCCACTGGCCTCTTGCAGTCTAAGTTTCGATTGAAACATCTGACGCGACTCTTTAATTCGGGATTCGACCAATGTGCGGTTTGCACAAATGCTTTTCAAAAACTCGCGGATCGCCAATCCGTAAATCTTCCGGCTCATGGTCGAAAGATGATCTGCAAGGGCATTTGCGGAATTAAAGCCGTGAAGATCCTCGTACAAACCCAGCCCCTTCCCCGCGTCCGCGTCAATGTTCACGAAACGGGCCTCTTGGCCGCCCCGCGTCCGCTGTCCTATCGACTGCATTTTTTGCTCAAGCGTCTCTTCACCGCTGGAAAAGAACAATAGATTCCATTCTGCCTTGCGCCTGGCGGTCGTATTTTTATTCATTCGAGATTTACCGAAGCCGTTTGAAAGCGCATATACGATCTCACCCACTTCATGGGCGTTGACTTCGTTGATCTCATCGAGCAACAGCAAAGAGTGGTTGTGTAGCTCAGCGACGGCCTCAAGCCCGTTGCCGGTCGATTTCCAGGTATCGAGGAAGCCTTTGCTGGATCTACCGCCCCAAACGCTCCCAGCGACGAATAGAGCGGTCGTCTTTCCGGTCGAGGAAGTCCCAATTAAGTGAAAGCCGCCGCCTGTGTCCTCGGCGATCGGCAAGAGACAGGCTGCAAATGCTGCACTGACTGCGAACATTAGCCGCGAATTACCGACGCAATAACGAGCAATGTTCTGTTGCCAGTCTGCAAGCGTTCCGTTTGTTTTGAACTTATTCGCGGCCCGATCGACGTTTTGCAAAAGCAGAGAATCGCGGTTGCCGTTTGCGGAAATTACTTCATCGGGCAAAACAAAGGCTCCGTCATGCCAGCCGGTTTGATTCACGCAACGAATATGTTTTTTTGGTTCCGCACTCAGGACATAGCGTAGGAACTTCTGTCGGGCCTCTGGCGCAGGATCGATTATCAGTCCACAGTCCATTAAACGAGATCGAAGCTCGGCGCCGTCGCCGCTCAAAAGCGACATCGGAATAACGAGATCGTGCTTAACGTGTCGGGCATCTTCGAACTGTAATCGACGGCCCCAACTCTCGTTATCTGCATCGCAAGTTTTAGCCGTCACCCGCAGTGGCGAACAAATGAACGTGTCGACCGGCTCACCGCTTTTATTAACGCTTCGATAGACGATGCCGCGCTCATTCAGAGAATAGTTTTGTGGTAGATCGCTTTCCGGCTCGGCCTCAGAATCGCCGGTCACTTCGGCAATGGTCTCAGCTCCGGAAAGCAAGGCGTAGAGATCTTCTGACGTGTTCCCTTTTGCGATCCAGTCGGAAACGTCGCCTTTGTCAGGCAAGTCGGGTAAATGGAGAATGTTCACGCTCTCGGCGTGCGGTAACAGGCTTTTAGCGACCTGGACGGCGTGTTGCTCTCCCGCTGCGTCATTGTCGGGCAAGATCACGCATTTGAATCCGGCTAGTAGCTCGCTGTATTCGTCCTTCCATTTTCCGGCGCCGATCGGGTTGCAAGTGGCGGTTACGCCGATAGTCGATCTTAGATTATCAACGTCCTTTTCACCTTCGACAATGAAAACGGGAAAGCTCTTATCTGCCTTCAATAATTCCGGTAGTCCATAGATCACGCGCCGAACGCCCTCAAGGTTATTACTCCACCCGTTGCCGTTGGGCCGCCTTTGCCAAAATTTCTTTGGCTCCGATCTGACGGCCTGGAAGAGCAATTTTCCGGTTTCGTCGCGATAGTCATACTCTGCGACTATCCGGCTCTTGGTTGCCGGTTCGGATCTCGGGGAAAATAGATCTGTTGCCTTTAGGCCTGTCGCGGTCAATATCGAATCAATCGGACATCCAGCGTGACAATGTAAAAGCACGTTTCCGGCCTCGCCGGTGCTGATCGAAAG
>JANLTF010000296.1:0-6985 GCA_031362825.1 Acidobacteriota bacterium
CGGACAGGCTATTCCGAAGCCTCGATCAATGTCGTTGAGGCCGCCAAGATGGCTGAGCAGTGCGGTGTCGAGCATATTCAAGTTCACGGCCGCACACGCGAGCAGGGCTACAAAGGCCTCGCCAATTGGGACCTGATCAAACAGGTCAAAGAGGCCGTCAGCATTCCGGTGTCTGGCAATGGCGATATAACGACCATCGAATACGGTATGAAGAAATGGCGTGAGACCGGTACCGACGGTATATTGATCGGCCGCGGAGCGATGCAGAATCCGTGGATTTTCCGCCAGTTTGCGGACGTTCTTGCGGGTCGCGAACCGTACCAGCCAGACCTTAAGGAAAAGAAAGATGTGTTGCTCGAATTCTTCTCAATGTGCCGGGAAGAGATGCCGGAGATCGTCTCGCTTGGCAAAATGAAGCAGCTCGCGGGTCAGTTTACGAAGGGCCTTGTCGGCGGGGCGCAGTTTCGACAGACGCTTTATCACTCGCATTCGGCGGACGAGATATTGGACAATATCACGATTTATTTCGAGACTCTGACCAAACGCGAGACGTACGGCGACGGCTTTGTCGAGGCCGAATCGGACAGCGATCTGGCAATTACTTCGTGTGATGTCGGGGCTCAGACAAACTATTACGCATCAAATGCGTCTATTAACTAGTATATTTGCGGCAGGTATAAAACCAATGAAAGTTTTTAGTTCACTTTTGATTTGCATGACGATCTTGGCCGGATCGTTCATCGCCGTTCGGGCACAGGATACAAAGGCCGAAGATGTCATCTCAAAGAACTTGGCAGCGATTGGCTCAAAAGAGGCCCGTGCCGGTATCAAGAATCAGCTTGCAGTCGGATCAAGCGAATTCAAAGCCAAACTGCCGGCAACGACCGGAGGCGGCAGGGCGATCGTGGTTTCTAATCCAGACAATTTTTATTTTCTCGTCAGTTTCAATTCCAAGGAATATCCGTTTGAAAAGATCGGATATTTCAACGGGCAGATGAGTTTGCCTTTTGTTACCGCGGGAACGCGTTCACCGTTGGGGGCATTTATCGCCGAACACGAGAAGATACTGAGTGACGGAATGTTCAACGGCAGCATGTCGGCGCGATGGGGCATGCTCGATAAGGATAAGCGAAAAGGGAAGCTGATGTACGGCGGTGTCAAAAAGATCGAGGGCCGTCAGGCACACATGCTCGAATATTATCCAGCAGACGGCGGTTCGGCCGAGTTCCTGATAAGGTTATATTTTGATGCCGAAACCTATAATCATGTTCGGTCGGACTATCGGCACGAGGTTGCGGCAAAACAAGATACGTTTGGTACACTCGGCCGTCAGGCAGGTGCGAAGCTTATCCTTACTGAGGATTTTTCTGATTTCAAGCCGGCGGGCGGGCTGAATCTACCGCACGGATACAAGGCTGTCTTTTCAACCAGCAGCAACAGCGGCCTCTTTGAATATACCTGGGGCCTGAAAATAGCTCAGTATTTGTTCAATCAAAATCTCGCTGCTGACTTTTTTACGTTTGATGTCAAATAGATAGAAAATGACCAAAGCTAAACAGCGGATATCATTGTTGGTTCTCTTACTGTTAATGTCGTTGCCGGCATTGGCTCAGACGAAGGATTCGACGGTCGGCCCAGTTAGGGCGTCCGCGGCTTATGCCGAAGTCCTGCTGCGAAAGACAGAATTAGAGGCTGATATCGAATCTTATCTGGCGGATTACACCGAGGAAAATCCGAAGGTGGTCGATGCCCGACACGAGATCGGCATTTTGATCCGCGACATTGATAAGATCTACGCCGTCCGGCCGAGCGAAGTCGGTAAGCTAACTCAGGCACTGGGGAAGTTGATCGTAAGACGTGCGGCCCTCGAAACCGACCTTTTAAGATTGCAGCGAAACTACAATACCGATCATCCTGAAGTAAAACGAGCCAAAAAGCGCATACAGATCTTTGACAAGTCAATCAAGGAAATACTTGGCTAGTCGCAAAAAAAGGGCAATTTGGAACGAGTCCAGACTGCCCTTTTCCAGAAGATCGCTAATAAGCTATTTCCCCGGTTTTTCTTTCCGTTCGTCCGCAAACAGGAGAGGCGAAACCAGCGGTCGATACGATTCACTGATCTTTATGTATGCCTCGGTCCGAAGGTCCGACATAAATTTCTTCTGACGATCGGGCAGTTCCTCTCGCATCATCTCAAGCCTGACGGCGTTTTCATCAAACTGTGATTCGTTGCTTGCCGCGACTCGCTCGTCAACCCGAAGTATCGTCACGCCGAGCCCATCGATCTCGATCGGATCGGTGATGCCGCCCACCTTGAGATCTTTGATGGCGTTGCCAAATTTTTGATCGAGTTCTTTCACAGGCATCGTTTCAGCCTTGCCCTTGTTTTTAGCCGCTTCAGGGCGATCCGAGTTCTCGACCACAAGTTTTACGAAATCGGCACCGTTTCGGAGCTGAGTAACGAGGTCCTTGGCTTTCGCCCGAGTGCCGGCTTCGTCGCGGCCAGCGAAATTCAAAAAGATCTCGCTCAAGGTAACCGTCTCAGGTTTTGTGAATTTCTCTTTGTGCTTTTCGTAGTAGTCCTTTAACTGCTTTGGCGACTTATCCCAATAGAGCTTTGCCTGCACCTCACGCTGAAGCACCTTTTCACGCGTCGCCTGCTTTCTCCAGATCTCGCGCATCTCGATCGGATCGACGTTCTGCTTCCGCATTTCTTCGTAGAGGGCGTCGAGCGTTTTGAGCTCATACTGCTTCATGATATCGACAAACCGCTGGTTTAACGTGGCCTCGACCTCGTCGCTAACTCCGATCTCCTTGCCTTTTTGGATCAGGAGTTCTTCGTTGATGAGGTTTGCGATCAACTCGCCCTGACGGGCATCGACCGATTTTTGGGCGTCTTCGCGTTTCTCGCCGGCCTGTACCTTGCCGTCGACGATCTCTTTGGTTTCACGGCGGACGCGCGAAAGCGTGATCACGCCATCATTGACCTGGGCAACAACCTCGTCGACGACCTTTGTTTCGGTTTCCTGAGCAGAAGCCGCCAACGGAAATGCCGCAAAACAAAGGCTCGCGAGCAGGATGTATCTATAAAGTTTCATGAATTACTCCAAAATGGGCCAAAGAAGTTTATATCTTTACCGACCGTTATTTGCAAACTATGATGCACAAAAACGGTCTCGGGTTTATTACTAGAAAACGCGAAAATCGTATGAAAGTGGGCCCTATTCGATGTTTCTATATTATAGAGGGCAAAATTGCCTTCGTCGCCCAAGATGCCGAAAAAGTGCGTAGAGTGCCGTCCCGTATATTTTCCGACCGCCGCAGTATGCGAACAATGCGGCGGCGAACTGCGCATTTACCGAGATGAGCCCGGGCGATCCGAGAGCATTATCTCAACGATCATGAAGCGTTCGGCCATCTGCGTGGTAGTGATAATGATCGTCCTTGCCGGTTTCTATCTTTCGCTGATCGGCTCGGCAAAATCGCTTTCTTACGATGACAAGCAGACCGTAAAGCGTTCGATCGCACTTCTTCGTGTAAAGGGTTTTAGGGACGAAGTGTTCTATCTCGAACACCTTGCCGCGTTTCGCGCCAGCGATAACTGGCTGAATGCCTCGGTGGCAAAAGAAAACGCATATGCGGCGACCAATTTTCCGTTTGAGATCGTCACGCTCTACTCCGATTTTTTCACCTATCCGATCGACGACACCGAGCGGGCGGCGATCTTGCTGCACGAGGCCAAACATCTCGCGGGAGCGGACGAACGAGAAGCCTACGAATTCGTCTGGAAACACCGCGAGCAGCTTGGCTGGACATTCACTGAATACGCCGATTCAGTTGTTTGGCAGAACATTCGAAATCAAACCAAGGACAACGTGCCGGAAATGTTTGTTTGTGCAGAGATGGCGTACTTTGACTGCACCGAGCCTCGGATACGTTAGTTATTGCCGAACCATTTCGAGAACTTCAGCAGATCTCGTGATCGGATTTTCGCCGGCTTGTACCTCAAATCGCAAAATTCCGCTGGGTGAAAACGCCGTTCCTTCATTCTCGCTCAAGAACTGCATCAATTTGTCGGGCGACACGACGGCGGATTCGCCGAGTTTGATGGCCACGCCGGTCGCAGCCTTGTCGATCGAGACGACACGCATCCGCTCGCCGAGCTTTCGCAGGCGGCCATACGCAAATAGATTATCAACGCTCCTTGGTATTCGGCCGTAGCGGTCTTCGATCTCAGCGTGGATCTGCATCAGGGCGGCTTCGGTTTCAGCCGACGAGATGCGTTTGTAGGTCCGCAGTCTTTGGCTCGCCTCGGAAATGTAGTCTTTCGGTATCGAAACATCAACGCCAAGGTTGATCGAAACGCTAGTCTCGTCCGCGATCTCATCACCTTTGATCTCCGCGATCGTCCGTTCGAGCATTTTGGTATAAAGATCAAAGCCGAGGGCGTCCAGATGCCCCGATTGCTGACCGCCGAGAATGTTGCCGGCACCGCGCAGTTCGAGATCGAGAGCGGCAAGGCGGAAGCCGGCGCCGAGGTCCGAGAATTCACGAATAGCGCTTAATCGCCGCCGTGCGATCGGTGTAAGTTCGAGTTCGCTGGCGATCAACAGGTAAGCGTACGCTCGCCGGTTCGACCTGCCAACGCGGCCTCTCAATTGATAAAGCTGAGAAAGGCCGTAATTATCGGCTCGATTGATGATTATCGTGTTCGCACGCGGAATGTCGATTCCGTTTTCGATGATCGTGGTCGCGACGAGAATGTCGTATTTGTAATCAATGAAATCGAGCATTACCTGTTCCATTTCCTTTTCGTTCATCTGGCCGTGGCCGATGGCGACGCGGGCGTTGGGAACTATTTTTTGAACTAGGGCGGCGACGGATTCGATGGTTTCGACGCGGTTGTGGATGAAAAATATCTGTCCGTTGCGGGCGAGTTCGAGTTCGATGGCGGAGCGTATGACGCCCTCTGAAAACTGCACGACCTGAGTGTTGATGGCAAGGCGGTCGCGTGGCGGCGTTTCGATGATAGACATATCACGCATCCCGAGCAAAGACATATTGAGCGTCCGCGGGATCGGCGTTGCCGAAAGCGTTAGCACATCGACCTTTTTCTTGAGCTGTTTGAGTTTCTCTTTATGGCCGACACCGAAACGCTGCTCTTCATCGACGACGACCAAACCAAGTTTCGGTAGTTTTACGTCGTTCGACAGAATTCGGTGTGTACCGATGACAACATCGACCTCGCCTTTTGCAGCGGCCTCGGTGACGGCCTTTTGCTCGGCGGTCGAACGGAAACGTGAGAGCAGTTCGACCTTGACAGGAAACGCAGCAAAGCGCTTCTTAAACGACTCGAAATGCTGATACGCAAGCACCGTCGTTGGCGTCAAGATCGCGGCCTGTTTTCCGTCCATCACAGCCTTAAACGCCGCACGCATCGCGACCTCGGTCTTGCCGTAGCCAACATCGCCGATGATGAGACGGTCCATCGGCATCTGGGATTCCATGTCGGATTTAACGTCTTCGATCGCCGAAGCCTGATCGACGGTCAGATCGTATGGAAACGCATCCTCGAACTCGTGCTGCCACGGAGCGTCGGGCGGGAAGGCGTGACCGCGGACGAGTTTGCGTTCGGCGTAAAGCTTGAGCAATTCGTCGGCCATGTCACGCATTGCGCGTTTGGCCTTGGCCTTGGTCTTTTGCCAGCCCATGCCGCCAAGGCGGTCGAGTGTCGGCGAGGTTGCTTCGCCCGACGAGTAACGCGAAACGAGGTCCATTCGTTCGACCGGGACGAACAGCTTGGCATTCTCGTTATAGATGAGTAGCATGAACTCGCGTTCCGAGCCCTGCGACGAGATCGTCTGCAAACCATCAAATCGTCCGATGCCGTGATCGACGTGAACAACATAATCGCCTTGTTTGAGGTCGCGAAAATCTGAGATGAATGCGCCGAGTTTGCTCTTCGGGCGTTGACCTTTCGGCGTTGCCAGACGGCGTTCGGCCTGTGTGGTTTCGCCGAATATATCGTTCTCGGTAAAAAAGATCCGATCAAACGGCGGCAGTTCAAAACCGCTCGACAGATCTCCGATGACGATCGATTCGGCAAGCAAAGGGGCGTCGTACTCCCGCAAGATCTCCTCAATACGCTCGGCCATTCCGTGCGTTTGCGGAATGATCTTGATGTCTGTTTTCGAACGCTTTGATTTAGACACCAATCCGTTCACGAACGCCTGAATATCGCCATGATATTTCCGCGTCGAACGCGATTGCAGATCTATCTCAGTTGATTTTTCGGCCGTGGGAAACAGAAACAGCGGTTCCGAGGCAGAAACACGACCGGTAGGGGGTGTGTTCTTTTCGTCTAGATTTAAGTCATTGTCTACATCCACAGCAAACTGCTCGTCAATGCCTGCCGCCGTTCGGCCCAAAGATCGCAATTCCAACCGACTAGACTTGCTCAATAAAGTTCGCAATCCCTCCGGCATCACAAACAACTCTCTCGGCTCCAGCCCGACATCGCCTGTTTCAGCCAATGCATCGAAATGCTGTTGCAAATGTTCGTAAAAACCCGTCAGCGAGTGCTCAATCGCAGTTGGTTCATCGATCACAAAAATGCATTCGGGCAGATGATCGAAGACAGTTGCATCCAGTGCGCGAACAAGCGGCATGAGGAATTCCCAGCCTGAGAACGTTTCGCCCTCGTCGGCGAAGTCTGTGCGGTCCTTGAGATTGCGTTTATATTTATCCTCCGCGAATCGCTCGCGGGCGAAGAATGCCCAGTCTTTAAAGTCCTGCGGCATAACCGCCAATTCACGCATCGGAGCGATGCCGATCTCAGTAAGTTGTCCGGTCGAAAGCTGCGTTTCAGCATCAAATGTACGTATCGAATCAACTGTGTCGCCAAAAAACTCGACACGAACCGGAGCATCGGCATCCGGTGACCAAACATCGATGATCCCGCCGCGAACTGAGAATTGCCCGGGAC
>JANLTF010000305.1:0-1920 GCA_031362825.1 Acidobacteriota bacterium
CCGATAGGATGCGTATGAGTTTCCTTGTCGATCTGATTAGATGTTGTCCCCGAACAAACAAGGCCGTGAAACCCTGAGCACGCTCCGCAGGCGATCGTTACAAAAAGAAACGGAAACAGCATTCCCGTCATTCCGCCGACGTCGAACGACTTGAACGCGGGCTGCTGTATCTCGTAACCGCCAAAGAAAATACCGATCACACCAACCGCGATAGCCGCGTACAGAACAAACCCGCCGAGATAACCGCGTGGCTGCAACAGCGACCACACTGGCAGCAGCGAAGCGACGATGCAGTACAAAATGATGAGCACTGCCCAAGTCTGATGACTGAAGATCAAAACGTGCGAGAACATCGTTCCGACATACGACAACGCAAATGTCGCCGGGACAAAAATTATCGTCGAGAGCCAGAGCGGCGGTTTGATGTAGCGCTCGACGAGTCCGAGCACCAGCGAAAGCCCGAGATAAAGCACGCTCGCCATCGCGACTGCTCCACCGGGGTTGAAACGCGTTTCGCCGATCAGCGACTCGTCACCCGCGACAAACGTTCCCGCCGTAATATCTGTAAACGCGACGGCAACGTAAACGAGTGCGATCCAAATAAATGCCATCAATGCACGGCCCGCTTTGCCGCCGAGTTTGTCCCGCGTGATCTCCGCGATTGACTGCGCGCCGTGCCTCACCGACGAAGTCAGCGCAGCAAAATCATGCACCGCCCCGATCAGCACCACGCCAAGAGCGATCCACAACAAACACGGCAGCCAACCAAACGCCAGACATGCAATGATCGGCCCCGCGATCGGGCCGGCGGCGGCGATCGCCGAGAAATGCTGCCCAAAAAGATAGAACGGCCGCGTCGGCACAAAATCCTCGCCGTCGTTAACGGTATTCGCCGGCGTCTCGCGGCTGTCGTCCAATTTAAACTGCCTCGCAACCCAACGCCCATAAGCGAAGTAGCCAAAAACAAGACAAACGATAACCGCAACAGCAATTAGAGCAAGCATAGATTTTTCGTGTTTATCTGCGGGATAAATTTACGCCATTTCCCTGTCGAACAGCAAACTGAAAACTCGAAACTCCTAACTCGAAACTGGTGAATAATCTCCAGTTCTCAGTTTTCAGTTACGAGTCTCCAGTCTGTTCGAAAACCACGGGTTGAAAAATCCGACCAGTCGCGCCAATCTAGCAAAATGAACGATCAACAATCGCTCCAAGAAATGTACTCCCCAGACAGCATCTGCTTCGGCTGCGGGCCGGCGAATGAGAAGGGATTGCATATCAACAGCCTTCCTGAAGGGGACGAGGTAGTCGCCGTTTGGCACGCCGAGCCGCATCATCAGGCGTTTCCAGGTATGCTCAATGGCGGGATCATCGGGGCGTTGCTCGATTGCCATTCGAACTGGACCGCGACGTATTTCCTGATGAAACGAGACGGCAAAAGCGAACCCGACTGTACAGTCACCGCCGATTTTCACGTCAAATTACTGAGACCGACGCCTTTTGAGGCTCCAATTCATTTGCGTGCAAGAGTCGTTGAATCACGCGAGGACCGTGCGACGGTCGAGGCCGAGTTGATCGCGAATGACAAAGTCTGTGCGACATGTCGCGGAACATTTGTCGCCGTCAAAGAAGGCCATCCGGCGTATCACCGTTGGTAAAACAAATATGGATAAAGCAGGAATAATCGCCGAATTGAATAACAAATACCATGCGTTCGCGGACTACGTGGCAGGGTTGCCCGAGGACGACTTCGTGTTTTCTCTGAATGGCGAGAAATGGACGGCAGGACAGCAGGTCGAGCATTTGTGCAAATCGGTCGAGCCGCTATTAAAAGGCCTCGGTGCTCCCGAATTTGCGTTGAAAGCGATGTTCGGAAAGTCCGATCACGATTCGGTGAGCTACGACGAACTCGTTGCCCGC
>JANLTF010000312.1:0-5122 GCA_031362825.1 Acidobacteriota bacterium
CGACGTGGTGAGCGTTGTCGTTCCAGTTGTCGTCTTAGAATCGCCCAACTGCGTTGAATAGATCTGATTATCACGAGTGTAATCCGCAAGCGCCTGTTCAGCGATCTGGACCTTTGATTTTAGTTCACGGGTTGTGGTGTCGAGCCAGTTTGCCGAATTCGTGAATTTCTCGGTTTGACTATCAAAACTCGTCTGCATAAAAACCTTCGCAATGCTGTTTGTTATATCGGCAGCAAGCTTAGGATCCTCGTCGGTATAGGAAATCTTTAGTGCCCGCGTATTCCTGATCTGTTCGACACCTACATTTTTCACGAGATGCTCAACATATGGAGCAAGCTTCGCGGCGGCTTCTTCGTTTGATTGGTCGGGGGAATTAGTGGAGTCATCTAAAAAAGAGAAAAAGGGCTTTTTCTTAACGATCTCGGTAATTTTTGGGTTTTGATCGAGTTTTTGATCAAGTACGACTTTCTCAAACAGATCCGGGTTGTCGAGAGCGAGTTTTTTTGTGTTTACATTAACCAAATACTGCGAATCTTCGTCGCTCAATGTTAGTCCGGCGCTCTTTAGGATCGTAGCGTTCTCCTTACCGATCTCGACGGTAGTGGAGGCGGTATACCATGGCTTTGTGCGATAGGCCTGGATAGCGACAAGCGTAGTTACGATCGTCACCAGGGACAGGATCAGCCATTTGTGTTTTCTGACCTGCCGCCAGTATTCCCGGAGGTCTATCTTGTCCTCATCTTCTCCGTATCTCCCATAAATGGGGTAATTCTGAGCTGGGGTGGTTTGTTCAACCTCGCCCACCCGCATTAGTTGTTCATCCTGTGAGAACTTTCTGAGTGCAAATTGATCGTTTTCCATGGCTATTTCGCGTTTTGGGCTCTCAATTAATAGAACCCGAGCAGGCGTGGTATGCCGCCGCTGATAATTTTTAGTACGCTTCTAGTTACCGTTTTCGTCTTACTGTTAGGCACAATGATAATGTCATTCGCGAATATTTCCACATCGTCTTTTTTGCCCGACATGATAGCGCCGACGTCTATCTTAATTTCCTCACGCTTACCGGTTTGTTGATTGTCTCTATAGATCACACTTCGACTCAGTGCACCGTCAAAGTTTGTTCCTTGTGCCAGCGATATTGCCTGACGAAGCGTGGTGCCTTCCTTTAGCTGAAATGAACCGGGTGCCTTTACCTCGCCGGCAACAAAAAAGATGTCCATCAGAGGAATATGGACGATATCGCCTGATTCGATTGTTACGTTTTGTTCAAAGTTCCCCTTTAGCAGGTTGCTAATGTTTGCCTTTATTAATTCGTATTTTTCTTCTCCTTCTGCGGCGTTGTCTGATTCTCCGTCCGTGGCTGCGACAGCAGTGGTTCCGGTCTGTTTTGGCGTATTTTCGTCAACTGAACCGTTCTCGGCCTTGATAAGCCCGTTTTCACTGCCATCACTTGCGGAATCAGATTCATCCTTCTTTTTTTCGCGAATGATAAATGCCGTTGATCCAAAGTTGTCGGCCAAACCGCCCGCGATGGTGATCAGTTTTATGAGCGACGGACGCCCCTCGATCTGGTAAATCCCCGGACGCCTAATCGCACCCTGGATAAAAAATGCCCGGCTGTTGCTCTGCTTAACTGTGACCGTCACGATCGGCTTCATCAAATAGCCGCCGCGCAATTTTTCACCAATTCCTTTGGCCACTTCCTCGGTGGTTTTCTTTTTGGCGAATATTTCTCCAAATCCCGGCAACACAAACATTCCCTTCGAATTCAGTCGAAAGGTGCCCGACAGCTCGGGAGCATCTTCGATCTTAACTTCAATTATATCGCTTGCACCAATGAGATAATCCTCGTCCGGAGATACAACCACGGTTGTGGCTGGAGTTGCTTCGTTCGTGGATGGCTTTGGCGGCGGCTGATACTGTTTTTTAATCTTGTCGTCCTGGGCCGAGGCCGTGGTTATGCCCAGCAAAATAAACACTAGGACGAATGTCAGAATTAGGTTAAAGCGGTGATTGCCGACGGTTTCTTTTCTCATTTTGGTACTCCTGATCTAAGAAGTCTTCTATTATACAACAATTTTGGGCAAAGGCATCCACTTTCGCCAGTTCAGATCAATGAATCGGCGGAACAGCCCCGAAGGGAAACCTCATACGCGAGGCGGGCGAGAATTGTGTGTCCTTAGCGGGAAATCTTATCTAGCGATTTTATTGGGTCCTCCGAAAAATTCGTCGTTCGGCTTTGCCGCCGTACATCAGGCCGGCTTACCATGCCGCCGGTCGAATGCGGTATTAACCCCCGAGCGCGCGGCGACGGAGCCGTAATGGTTGCGTTTCATATTTTTCCGGTTGGCAGGCCGTGAAGAGTCAGTTGCGGCGGTGTCCTAAAATGGGAAACGTCTCGCCGCCCTTCAATCTTCTCTGATCGTGATTTCGTTCCATTGCCAAGTTCTTCAGATACTTTAGTTAACCTCAGTATTTCTAACAAATCAAGCGCCCAAGCGTTTCTGTTGGAAAAACGTGCCATTAACTTGTCCGGCGTTGTCTTGATCGGCACCTCCGGTCAAATGAGCCGAAGCCGAAATTTCAACACGGAGAGCCAATGCCTTAGCAAAGGCACACAATACGATCTTTGGCGGAACTCGAGGAGCCGGATCGGGACCCGCCCAGGGGACGGCCCCCAAAGCCAAGACTTTCTATACACCTATCCATTGCTTCGTGAAGCGGAATATCGTGTAATCCGGTTATGTGCGGGCCGCATTGTATTGAGACATTCCGTTCTCAAACGATGATCGTACCCGGCTGGCAGTTCTAACTGTCTGTCGAGTTTTACGATAGGAGTGGAAGGCGGAACTGTAGGGCGATACTCGGCGAGTTTTGAGAACGCCAACAATCGTCGACCAAAATTTGAGAACAAAAGTTGGTTTTGGAGACTCGCTCGTGGTATCGAGGTAAGGTTAACAAATCGTTCCTACGATTTTCGGTTTGATACCTTGGTTGCAGTTAGATTTATAGAAATACCCGTCAATATTAGAAAAAGAAGGGATGTTGAGGGCAGTTGTAAGTTAAAATCGAAAACACTGTGAGTTAGAAGGGAAAGAATTGCCCCGCCGCAGCCGATAGCGAGCCCCGCGCGAAATGGATCCTTCATGCCTATGCCGCGTTTTATCGCAAATCCCACGGTTACGATAAACCACAGAGCCAGAACTCCGCCAACTAATCCGGTGTCGGCCAAAACCTGCAAATAATCATTGTGTGACTGGGGAAATACCCACGAGGCGCCATCCGGCGCTGCTTGATAACCCTCGCTGTATTTAGGAAAAGCAGTCTCAAATGTTCCGATTCCAGTTCCGAAAACCGGATTTGCACGGAAGACAGTAAGAGAGTTTCTCCAGATCCAACCACGAGATTGGTCGAAGGTCGGCGCATTTTCATCTGAGCTAACCACGTTATTATCCGAGAGACGTTCTACAACGGGGTCCGATCCAAGCCATATTACCCCTCCGATAATTGCCCCGAGCATTATGACGACTGCAGCTAAGTTGCGAAATAACCGCCAGCTAAAAAAGCTTTGAGGGGCCTTGCTGTCTGAAAGTTCCTCCGTCCATGACCTATTAACTCGTGCATAGTTAAAACCGGCTACGGCCGTAAACAAAATGCCAACTGATAGGCTAATTATCCCTCCCCTGGATGCCGTAAATATTACGGCGATCGCCATCACGACAGCCGCGAAGCTATAAAGCATGCGCGTCTGCTTTACGGCACCAGTTAGAGTAAGTGCGATTGGTAACGGAATAATAAGTTCCAGGTAACCCGCAAAATGATTGTAATTGACGAATGGGCCATTCAAATGCTTACCTTTGGCCCATTCGGGGTTTGACCAAAAAAAGATGCTTTCCTTGGTAAAATACTGAATCAGGCCGAGCAGGGATAAGGTAAACCCGAACGCCACCAGGAATTTTATCAGCGTTTGCAGCCGCTTTTCTGTCGCAAAGAAATTGGCGGCAATAAGGTGCGAGACTATAAGGAAAAAGAGGACGAATACGGCGTTTCCTGTCGCTTCCGTGTCATAAGAAAGACTGGAAATCTGCCCGTCGGCTTTGTTTACGGCGACACTTTGTATAAACCCATATACTAAAAACGCCGCTAAAGGCCAGAAGGTTGTGGGAATCTTTAAGTCAAACCGCTTCTCGATCAAGCTCTTTATCAGCCACAAAACCACGAGTACAATGATCAGCAATTCAAAGATTGCCATTGCCCAAGGTGCTACCGCACCGTGAGTCAGAGCCGTAACAGCCACGGTCAAAAGCAATCCACCTGCAATTGATTTGTCGAGTCGAACTGCCGTCATTTGCCACTTACCTCGCGAAGCGTAAAATCATCAAACCATATCCGTCCCCGTGTCGGCTCGTCATAGCTGTAGCGGGGCAGACGCTTTATCGAAAGAATTAAGGGAACCCAATCGCGGGCATCTCTCGGGGCAGTAACATTAAGAGACATTTGCTGCCAATCTTTATTTTCGGCTGAAACAGCGCTAGATTGTGCCACGATATTTGCTGGACTATCGGCTGCCGCGATGGCCACGATCACTCCAGGGGCTTCGTTCGGAATGCGAAGGTTTTCGGTCTTAACAAAGAAGCTAATCTGATGGGCTCTTCCGGCCCGAAGAATGATCAAGTGCCTGATCTCATTATCAAGTTTGGTCGTATCGCGCCCTAGGAAATCGATCAACAGTGAGCGTGTCCCGGAGCGCCCAACCTTGTTGTCAATAACAATTTTGGCATATTCGCTTTTGTCGATCTGCCACTCGAATTGTTTGAGAGTGGGAGAAGGCTCGGTTTCAAAATCACCATTCCAGATGAATGGTTGATCGGTATTTTTGTTCTCCGGATTCTTTGTTCGCAGCCACACGTCCCACGCCAATTTTGGAAATCCTTTGGCGATCAGAGCATCGAGAAAAGGAGAGGCAGAAGGAGACGATATGATGGTTTCTCGATCAACCTTTAAAAACGTATCGACCGCTTCATTCGTCCGCGATCTATTTGCTAAAAAGAGGGCCATTTTTAACTGCGCCTTTGGATTGCCGTCAACGATCCGGGCTAAAACTGGAATGCTCTGTCCCGAA
>JANLTF010000318.1:0-5151 GCA_031362825.1 Acidobacteriota bacterium
GCGTGATCGCCGACCCGCTGGTCAGTATCGGCGAAGTGAAATCGAGCCTGATGACGTTCTCGCCTGACTCAACGCCGTAGCTGAAAAAAAGGTGTTCGTTATGTTCGTAGTACTCAGCGAAGCGAGAGTCGCCGCCATGAAACGCCTTCACCGCATCTTAATTTCGCGACCCTTTTTCTACCATCTTCCCGTTAACCGAAACATTCGAGATCGACGAGAGGGACTCATGCCCCTTGATCTTCCGCCAGTCGAGGATAATTGGAGCAATATGAAAATACTGCATTCCTCTGCCCTTTGTAGGATCCACCGGATCGCCAAGAGCTTTCAATTTTATTTCAATCGTCCCTTTCAGCACCGGCGACATCTTTTCGAGCGTGAGGTTTAGTTTGTAACGCACATCGCTGTAATGCGCCGCGCGCCATTTCGCGAGTTCGTGCGAAACGCCGGGCTCGATGAGTGGAACTTGTGCAAGTGCCGTCACTGCTGCGAATACCGTGATAAATAAGAGCCGAAACAGCATATCTTTTGATTCCTCGTAGTCAATTGTACGCTCACTGCATTACGCATCTAGGATATCACCGTGCGCAGAGCCTTCCGCGAAGTGCGCAAAGCCTTCCGCGAAGTGCGCAGAGCCTTCCGCGAGTTGCGCAAAGCCCTCCGCGAAGTGCGCAAAGCGTTCCGCGACGTGCGCAGAGCCTTCCGCGAGTTGCGCAAAGCCTTCTGCGAAGTGCGCAAAGCGTCCCGCGAAGTGCGCAGAGCCTTTCGCGAAGTGCGCAATGCCGTTGGCGGGAAGCGCGATGGCAACGTTATCGGCTACAGTGCCATTCATATTGCAAACTATCGGACCCGTTAGTCCCGCGACCTCAATACGATACATTTCTCAAATAACTTAGGCGGCAAACCTTGCGAAAAGGTTGCCGCCTATGGGTCGTTCAAATATCACTCAATGCTACAGATTAAAGTTAAAGCTAACGAAACCGTTCGCCCGCACCGGCTGGCCATCGCGCATGAACGGTTTGAAGCGCCATTTTTTGACTGCGTCTTTAGCGGCTGCCTGGAGCATTGACGGGCCTGATGTCTTGTTTACTTCGGCGACCTCGCCATTTTCATCGATGGTCAGCTCGACCTTGACGATGCCGGTCGTGCGCATTGTTCGGGCTGCCGGCGGATATGTTGGCTGGGCCTGGCGCGTAGCGTACGGTATCAGCGAACCGACATCGAGCGGCGAACCGTCGTTGGCGGCTGCGGTGTTATTTCCCGGTTCCGGCATTGGTTCTTCTTTAGCAGGAGCGGACTGAATGATGAGAGGTTTGTCGTTTTTGGCGATTGTCGTGTCGGCAGGTTTGGTGTTCGCCGGTTTTACCTCGCGGTCGCGTACGGCGGGTGTTTTACTATCATTAACGGGCACCATCACGGGCGGAGTGTTCGTGGGCGTCGTGTTGGCGGCGACCTGATTGCCATTGGTCGGATCCGTCGGGTTTTCAGTGACGGCACTGACGACGGTGCGGGTGTTGACCATCTGTTCACGCGTGTCGGCGACCTCATCTTTCCATTTGCGGGCGTCGTATTCGTCGCGGGCGAGGATGCTGCGCGAATTGCTGGCTTCCTCAAGCATCGCCATCGCGTCAGCAGATCTCGACGGATTTTTTTTGATCTCTCGCGATTGTTCGATCACAAGCTCGAGCGTCTCACGCATTTTCTCGAGATCGTTCAAAGCCTCAAGCGGCAATGTCCGGTCCGAAACGCTCAGGCCCAAGGCACGATAGCGTTCGGCCCGGTTTTTTGCACCTTTGACGACCTGGCCGGCGATCGCGTTGTAGAACGCCGCAGCGTTTGGTTTACTGGTTTTTTGAGCGGCGAAATATTCGTTTAGAAAATCCTGGGCGCGTTTGTAGTCGCCCTGTTCGAGGTAGCTGTTCATCAACAGGACGTTGACCACGCCCTGGACCGACGCGTCGGCCGTTTCCTTGCGGATATTCTCGAGTTCGTAGATCGCGGCGTTGTAATTGCGAACGACGATAAAGGCCTTTGCCTTAGAAATGCGATCGCGCATCACATCGCCCGAGGTCGGCGCTGACGTGGGCACTGTCGGCACGTCCTGGGCCTGTGCGATAAAGATAAAGACCAGTAAATTAGCGAAGACTGCAATGCAAAACCTTCTGACATTTAACGGCATTTAGAGTCCTCCCATTGACTTAAATCTTCCGTAAAGGTCAAGCGAATCCAAACGTGAAGGCTCACTTGTACGACCCGTTCCAAACTTCTCAAACACGATACCAATGAACACGCTTTTCGAGCCTGTATCCGGCCCGCCAAATCATTGCTTCAAGCTTTGGATGATTCTTTCGCGGTATGCGTTTGCGTCTTTCTTTATAACACTTTCGTTCAGCGTGAGCAACCGCCGGTCGAGCATGACAACGCGGCCGTTGATGATGACGGTGCGGACATCCGTCGATTTGGTCGAGTAAACGAGAGCTGAATAAATGTTGAAATACGGCACCTGATTGAGGCTGTCGAGATCGACGATCGCGATATCGGCACGCTTGCCGGTCTCGATCGAACCCGTGATCTTTTCAAGGTGTAAGGCCCTCGCTCCGCGAATTGTCGCCATCTCAAATGCTTGTTCGGCGGGCAGTATTTTTTGATCTCCGGAGTACAATTTGTGCAGTTTCGCCGCCGTATCCATTTCTTCCCACATGTTGACGTCGTTGTTCGATGCCGCTCCGTCGGTGCCGAGGCCGACGGCGATATCCTTTCGCAGCATCGCAGGAACAGGAGCCACACCGGCCGCGAGTTTCATGTTCGATTGCGGGTTGTGGGCGACGCCGACGCCGCGGCGTTTGAGGATGTCTAGTTCAGCGTCATTTGCCTGAATCACGTGTGCCGCGATCGTTCGTTCGGTCAGAAAACCGATGCTATCGACAAACTCGATCGGCCTCATGCCTTTGTGCTTTTGCTGGATAAACTCGGTCTCGGTGTTTGCCTCGGCAAGGTGAATGACGAGCGGTGCGTTCAAACGGTTCGACAGGTCGCGAGCGGCAAGCAGATGTTCCTGCGAAACAGTATACGGAGCATGCGGGGCAATCGCCGGAACGATGAGACTGTCGTTTTGCCACTTTTTGATGAACCGCTCGGTGTACGACAGTGCCGCGTCCCAGGTCTTGTTGTCAGGAGCCGGAAAATCGAGAACGGTCTCGCCGAGCACGGCACGCATTCCCGCCTTTTTGGTCTCGTCCGCGATCGCGTCCTCAAAATAATACATATCGCAGTACGTCGTCGTACCGCCGCGTATCATCTCAGCCAAACCAAGCCGCGTGCCGGCCCGGACAAAGGCTTCGTCAACATTCTTGGCCTCAGCCGGAAAGATGAACTTGGTCAGCCACTCCTGCAGGTCGAGATCGTCCGAGATGCCGCGAAACAGGCCCATCGGCACGTGAGTATGAGTATTGATGAGGCCCGGAATTACGGCCTTTCCGGCGGCGTTGATCGTGCGTTTGGCAGTGAGTTTGTACGCGACACGCGAACGCGGCCCAACCATCGCGACCTTGCCGTCCTTGATCGCAACGGCTCCGTCCTCGATCACGCGCCGGTCGCCATCCATCGTCACCACCGTCCCGCCCACGATCAACAGATCACACGTCCACGGCGCTACATACTTCTCCGTATGCGGAATCCGCTGTGCGAAACCAGAAATTGAAAATGTAAAAAGGAGGAGTGTTGTAACGAAGAATTTCAGCTTATCCATAGCTGAAGTTACTACATAAGCTTAGAATCACGCAACTAGCTATCAACCATCTTAGTGTTGTAAATCGTCTCAATTACTTCGCCAGTTTTCATATCAACGACCTCGATCTTGGACTTGTCCATTCCACGTTCAAAAACCTCATCACCCCATTTCGCTCGGTTGAGACGCATCATCTCTTCCAATCGTTCGTTTGGAGTGCGACTCGCCCAGAAATAGAGATAGCGGTCTCGCTCCTCACGGTCTAATAGCTCTGGATCTGTGACATGCAGAAATGGATGTTCGTCTATGGTCATAACTCATTCCTCAACGAAATAGTCGGAATCAATTCTTTTAATTTCATAAGTGGCTGCAACCGAGACCCCAACATTGTAGTCAATCATCAAGTCTGCTAGTTCGGCTCCATCAATGAGAATAACTCTATTGTCGATCGCACCAACAAAATCACGGGCTCCCTTGGAGTAGTCAGACGTGGTGATGAAGACACCCTTTTTTGCTCGTCGTCCTTGAAGGGCTCCAGCAAATTTCTGGATTTCTGGACTGCCCACTGTGTTTTCCCAGCGTTTTGCTTGCAAAAATATGGTATCCAAGCCAAGCCTATCTTCCTTAATAATTCCGTCAATACCACCATCTCCACTACGCCCAACTGCTTGCCCAGCGTCTTCTAATGTGCCGCCGTAGCCGATCTTAACAAGTAATTCAACAACAAGACGTTCAAAGAAGGCGGGGGAACATCCCTTGATACTCTCTAAAATTTCACTGGCAAGCGATTCACGAATCGATTCGTACGATTCAGCGAGCAACTCGTCAGGGGTTTTGTCGCTTACGATTTCGGATGGCTCAGGCGTGTTGGATAAATCTCGAGAATGCCGAAGATTTCTAAAAGCAACGTATTCCTGAAATGTACCTAGCAACGGCAAATCGATTCGACTCACGTTTTTCTCTAAGAGATCGTTTCCTCTTGCCGTTATTCGGAAAGTGCCTCGCCTAGTGTTTTCAATAATCGCAGCTTTCTTCAAATGAGTTGTTGACCAACAAACCCTGTTGTAAAACCTAGTCTGTCGTCCGCTCGGGATGCGTTCTGATAAGTCCGCGTCGTCAAGTTGAAACTCACTTCCAAGTACCGCCAGCATATTCGCCAAAGTATATTCTCTACCGTCAGCCATCATTCGCAGCATCGGTAGCATTATTGTCTGAAAATCTGGAACAGCCATAAAATCTACTTCAAAAACTTAGTATCAAACGCTCTAGGAAGCAAGTCTTTCATCTGGACGGTTTCGGTTTTGCCTTTGAGGTTGGCCATGGTGACGGGGATGTCGCCGCCGAATTCCCAGATTATTTGGCGGCAGACGCCGCATGGTGGCGTTAGGTCCTCGGTATCGGCGACGACGGCGATGTGTTTGATCTTG
>JANLTF010000333.1:0-1794 GCA_031362825.1 Acidobacteriota bacterium
GGCCGCGAAGCTGCGGTCGTGACGGCACTTGCTGATAATCCCGTCGGAAAGCTTGTTCAGGATCTGATCTATCAGGGCGGCGTTGATCAGTCGCATGTCAAATGGGTCAAGTACGACGGCGTCGGCCGCACGGTCCGCAACGGTATGAACTTTACAGAACGCGGATTTGGAGTCCGTGCTGCTCTTGGCTGTTCGGACCGCGGCAACACAGCCGTTTCGCAGCTCAAGAAAGGCGATATCGATTGGGAAAAGATCTTTGGTGACGAAGGAGCGAGATGGCTCCACACCGGCGGCATTTTCTGCGCTCTTTCTGAATCCACACCCGAGGTCGCCAAGGAGGCAATGGAGATCGCCAAACAGCACGGCACGATCATCTCGTACGACCTCAACTACCGCGACTCGCTCTGGAAAGCCATCGGCGGCCAGGCGAAGGCGCAGGAAGTTAACCGCGATCTCGCTCAATACGTCGATGTGATGATCGGCAACGAAGAGGATTTCACCGCCTGTCTCGGCTACGAGGTCGAGGGCCAGGACGAGAATCACTCAAAACTCGACATCGTCAATTTCGAGAAAATGATCCGCCGAGCGGTTGCCGATTTCCCGAATTTTGCTGTCGCGGCAACAACGCTGCGCAATGCCAAAACAGCGTCCGTCAACGATTGGGGAGCCGTCTGCTTTACCGAAGGACAGCTCTTTCAGGCGATCATGCGGCCAGACCTCGATATCTTCGATCGCGTCGGCGGCGGCGATTCGTTTGCCTCGGGCCTGATCTACGGATTCCTAACCGGCGAATCACCCGAATGGGCAGTCAACTGCGGTGCCGCTCACGGAGCATTAGCAATGACGACGCCGGGCGACACAACAACGGTCGGCCTAGCGGATGTTCTCAGAGTAATGAAAGGCGGCGGAGCTCGCGTAACGAGGTGAGCAGTAAGCGATAAGCAATAAGCAAATAGGCCATAACAGAAGCGGCTTATTCCTTATAGCTTATTAGCTAATACCTAATAAATCTTATGACTAAAACAGAAATTGTAAAACAGATCGAAGATGTCGGCCTCGTGCCGGTGGTACGCGCTTCGTCAGCTGACGAAGCGATGCAGGTTATCGAAGCGATAAAGGCCGGCGGTGTAAACGTCCTTGAGATCACGATGACCGTTCCTGGGGCGATTAGAGTGATCGAAAAGGTCGCCGATAAATACGGCAGCGAAGTTCTCATCGGTGCGGGAACCGTGTTAGACCCTGAAACGGCCCGTGCCTGTCTGCTCGCCGGGGCCCAATTCATCGTCAGCCCAGCGCTCAATCTCGATACTATAGCTCTGTGTCATCGTTACAGTGCTCCGATCTGTCCCGGCGTCCTGACCCCGACCGAGGTCATCACGGCTTGGAGTGCAGGCGTCGATTTCGTAAAGGTCTTCCCGTGCGGCTCGGTCGGCGGTGCGAGCTATGTCAAAAACCTAAAAGGCCCATTCCCCCAGATCAAGATCATCCCGACCGGCGGAGTCTCTCTCAAAACCGCCGCCGACTTCATCAAAGCCGGAGCCTCAGCCCTCGGCGTCAGCACCGACCTAGTTGACGTCAAAGCAGTGCGCGAAGGCAACGCCCACATCGTCACCGAACGAGCCAAACAATTCCTCGAAATCGTCCACGAGGCAAGGGCAGGGTAGATCAATTGCATGCAGGCTTTGGGTCTGCCGCGATCGCTGTGAATGATGGCACCTGTGGCAATGTGCCCTTACAAGAGCCTTATCGAGTGCCCCGATCCTAAAGAGTCCGTCATACGTTCCGAGAGCTTCC
>JANLTF010000335.1:0-1903 GCA_031362825.1 Acidobacteriota bacterium
CGCGGTAAGCTCAAAAAAGTCGCCCTCATAGCCTCCGCTCACAAACTCCTCTCCATCCTTAACTCCATAACTAAACACCAATCGTCCTGGTCCCTTTCCCCGTAATCTATACTTGACTTTAACCACAGTTGCTTTGCGTGAAACGAGCCTTTTCTCACGCAAAGCCGCAAAGCACGCAAAGGGCCGCAAATCGGACACGATGTCAGTGCTTAAACGCCGCAATGTGAGTGCTCGCGTCGAACTCGATTGGCACGCTATTCACTCCATGATCCTCGACGCAAGATACGCCCGATTTGACGAAAGAAACCGCCGATCTCGACAACACCGGACGGCTTTCCGACACGATCTCCGACAAGAGCAAGAGGGAATTTAACCACAGATTGACGAAGATAAGCACAGAAAAAGGCACGTAAAAAGCCCTTCTTATCCGTTTTTATCTGTGCAATCTGTGGCTAATTTCTCTTTCTCCGCCTCATGTATAAAGAAAAAGAGCGACGCCGGAGGTGTCGAATGTTTATAGAACCGTCGCGGCCACAACGAAAATACGACCCCGGCCGGGGTCGCACGAATTGCGCACCGCGTCATTTCTATAAACATATGACACCATCCGGCGTCATTAAAAGGGAATTAACCGCAGATCAAAGCAGATAAATATCAATTCTTATCCCTTTTTATCGGTGCTATCTGTGGCTAATTCCTCTTTTTTCCACAAAAAATGACCCGACGTTTCCGCCGGGCCATTTCTTAATTTTCCACTATCAATAATCCACTGACTACGTTCCCGATTCCCAGCTCGACATGTATTCGAGCATTTCAGGTGTCAGAACGTCCATCTTCACGCCCATTGCATGAAGTTTAAGGGAAGCTATCTCCTGATCGACTTCTTTCGGGAGGACGTGGACGCCGGCAGCCAATTTACCGCGTTGTTTGACGAGATATTCAGCAGACAATGCCTGGTTGGCGAACGACATATCCATCACGCTGGCCGGATGGCCTTCGGCAGCGGCGAGGTTGATCAGACGGCCTTCGCCGAGGACGATCACGCTCTTGCCACCGTTTACACCGATATATTCTTCGACGAACGGACGGCGTTTGACTGCCTCAGCCGACATTTCGCGAAGGGCATCGAGATTGAGTTCGAGGTCGAAGTGTCCGCTGTTGCAGACGATCGCTCCGTCCTTCATATTCTCGAAATGCTCTTTGTCGATAACGTGGCGGTTGCCTGTGACGGTGACGAAGAAATCGCCGATCTTCGCAGCGTCCTTCATCGGAAGCACTCGGAAGCCGTCCATCACCGCTTCAATCGCTTTGATCGGATCGATCTCGCAGACGACGACGTTCGAACCCAAACCACGGGCACGCATCGCTACGCCTTTACCGCACCAGCCGTAGCCGACAACGACCATTACCTTACCGGCGAGCAAAATATTGGTCGCGCGGATGATGCCGTCGAGTGTCGACTGGCCCGTTCCGTATCGATTATCAAAGAAATGCTTGGTCTGAGCGTCGTTAACCGCGATCGAAGGGAAGGTGAGCACACCGGCCTTTACCATCGCGTTCAGGCGAACGATACCGGTTGTCGTCTCTTCCGTCGTTCCGATCAGCGTCGGGATAAGCTCGGGCTTTTCCTTGATCATTGTCGCCACAACGTCGGATCCGTCATCGATGATCAGGTTCGGATTTGTATCGAGAGCAGCTTTTACGTGGCGGATGTATGTTTCGGTCGATTCGCCTTTGTGTGCCATGACCGGGATGCCCCAATCTGCCACAAGGGAAGCGGCCACATCGTCCTGCGTCGAAAGCGGATTCGAAGCGATCAACAGCGATTCCGCGCCGCCGGCCTGCAATGTGCGGGCCAGGTTAGCGGTTTCGGTCGTAATGTGTGCACAAGCGATCAGTTTGA
>JANLTF010000362.1:0-1873 GCA_031362825.1 Acidobacteriota bacterium
ACGAAGGCAGGGAGTGTTAAATACGGATGTCGCTAAACGTTAACGATTTTGTGGTCAGGTTTGCCAACGTCAACGGCACCGGTTCGGCGTCGGCTAATGCTTTGTTTACCAAGGCGGTGTTTCGGATGGGTGTCCCGGTGACGCCGAAGAACATCTTTCCGTAGAACATTCAGGGGCTGCCAACTTGGTACGAGGTGCGCGTTTCAGAGAAAGGCTATCTTGGCCGTCGCGAAGGCGTCGATCTGATGATTGCGGTCAATCCGCAGTCGATGAAAAAGGACTATACCGAGGTCAAGGCTGGCGGTTATTTCCTTTATGATAGCTCTAAACCGCTTCCGCCGGGCTATGAACGCACCGATATCAACCACATCGGCGTTCCGCTGATGGCCCTTTGCAATGCCGAATATACGGACGCACGGCAGCGGCAGTTGTTTAAGAATATTGTCTATATAGGGGCTTTGTCTGCGTTGCTCGATATCGAGTTTTCCGTGCTCGAAGCTTTGATCGGTGAACAATTCAAAGGCAAAGAGAAGCTGATCGAACCGAATATCAAGGCTCTTAACATTGGCGTCAATTACTGCAAAGAGCATTTCGATTGCCCTCTCGATATTTGCGTAGAGCGGCGTGATCTGTTGGGTGACAAGATACTTTTTAGCGGCAATTCTGCGTGTGGTCTTGGAGCCATCTACGCCGGGGCGACCGTCGCGGCTTGGTATCCGATTACGCCTTCAACATCGGTTGTGGATGCGTTTGCAAAATACGCCTCTAAATATCGCGTCGATCCGGAAACGGGAAAGAATAACTACGCCATCGTCCAGGCCGAAGACGAACTGGCCGCGATCGGAATGGTGATGGGTGCCAATTGGAACGGGGCCCGCTCGTTCACCGCAACCAGTGGTCCGGGGCTGTCGCTGATGAACGAATTCCTTGGCCTCGGCTACTTTGCCGAAGTGCCGACAGTGTTGATCGACGTTCAGAGAACCGGACCGTCGACGGGAATGCCGACGCGGACACAACAGTCAGACCTCTTGCTTGCGGCTTACGCTTCACATGGCGACACGCGGCACCCTTTATTGCTGCCGGCAACGCCGAAGGAGTGTTTTGAAATGACGGCAGACGCGTTTGACCTGACCGAACAGCTTCAGACGCCCGTTATCGTTATGACCGACCTGGATCTTGGCATGAACGACCACGTGACGGATCCGCTCGCCTGGGACGATTCGCGTGTTTATAACCGCGGCAAGGTACTGACGACTGACCAACTGGAACGAATTGCCGGAGCCAAGGCGGTTCTCGCCGAAACGAATGGCAATGGGAACGGCCACCATAACGATATGCCGGGCGACGACGGCAGCGACGAAACTGCGGGCCAGCCGCTCGAACAGTTTCGCGGAAAATTCGGCCGCTATCTCGATATCGACCACGACGGTATCCCATACCGTACGATCCCTGGAACACATCCTTCACGCGGTGCGTTTGTCACGCGCGGTTCGTCGCGAGACGAGTTTGCCGTTTACACCGAGGACGGTGACGCTTACCGTCGGAACATGGACCGGCTGATGCAGAAATGGGAGACGGTGAAGAATCTAGTGCCAGCACCTGAATTTTTCCAGGAATCTAACGCCTCTGAGAACGGCGTGATATTTTTCGGCACTTCAACCTACGCTGCTGAAGAGGCGATCGAATTGCTGGGAAACGAGGGAATTTTGCTCGACGCAATGCGTCCAAAGGCGTTTCCGTTCTGCGAGTCGTTCGTTGACTTTGTCGATTCGCACGAAAAGGTCTTCGTCATCGAACAAAACCGCGACGCACAGTTCAAGAGCCTGATGATGATCGAACTCGGCACCGATCCAAAGAAACTTGTGTCTGTCCT
>JANLTF010000369.1:0-10610 GCA_031362825.1 Acidobacteriota bacterium
CGAGCCGTCAAGCCGGATCTTTTCGAGATCGGCAAATCCAACGACCAGCAACAAAACAACTAGCGAGAGAGTCACTAAAACATATAGAACTGAGATCTGTTCTATTCTGATGAGGACCGCGACAATAACACCGACCAACAGTGTCCAGAAAAACGCGATGGTGCGCCGACTGAATTTTCGATTTAAGTTTGCCATAACGCTATATTATAGGGCTTTGCGTTCGCCCGGAACAACCCTAAACTCAAAGTTTACCGATTCAACGACATCTAATCTACAATTCTCAAGGGAATCGTTCCATTGATTGTTGCCTGAGCAGCAATGACTGGCGGAAATTTTCGCTTCTCCGCCCCCTTGACAGAAACTTCGACAATATCAAAGGCCTTTAAGGGCAGGTCTTCCATTTCACCTGATTCGATCTTATTAAGTGCGGCCTCTATCACTTTCGTCTCACCATTTTCCCGACGGTATAGAGTGATCGACCTTCCATCTGCCTGTTTCGATAGGCCACCGGCGGCGGCTATTGCCCGCGATAGTGTAGTCGATTCCCTAGATGACACCTGTCGGGGGTTGACCACGCCCCCGATAACGTAAACTACATCGGCTCGACGGACTGTGATGATGTCTCCACTGCGAATCGTCGGATTTGCAGCAGAATTCCCCGCGATCAGGTCTTTGATTGTGATGTTAGTCACAGGTAGTGCGTTGCTTTTCGAGGCGTCAGACGGGGTTTTAATTGCATCGCAACTCTGATTTTCTGGACGGAAGATCTGGATCTCACCATTTGCATCATCGCGAATACCACCTGCTAGTACAAGCAACTCACGCAGACTTGCGGGACGATTTAGTTGAAATCTTTGTACACCTTTAACGGCACCGTCAAGAATTACGACGGGACGACCTGACCGGTCAAGCACTTTGACGACAACATTGGGTTCACGGAGAAACTTGGAATAAGCCTTTGCTACATCGGCTGCAATGTCGGCCTCACTGCGACAGAGTCCGGCGATAGGGTCGCCAAAACTGTTAAACCCGGCCAGAAACCCTTCAGGTGATAATCTGCCACGCCAATCGAATTCGGCATCTCCTACGACATCTACATCGATCAGGTCACCAAAATGTATCAATTCGAATTCTTGGGCTCGAAGAGCTTGCGGTAAAACAATTAGGAAGACGAAACAAATAAATACGATTGCCGCCCTGCCGCGCAGCGGAAACCGCTTTTGTGTGGATAGCCACCGAACGTTGGCAAGGTCAATGAAGAAATCGTGCGGATCCATATCGCCGAATGAAATCCTTACTTTACGGCAGAACCCTTTTTCTTTGATCGGCTTTCAACAGTGAAAGGGACGGCAAATCCCCAGAATTCCCAATTACAGGAATCGCATAACAAGCAGTAGCGAAATACCACTTTCGAATAAAAGGGAGTCGGACGATATCCGCGCCTTATGCGGCTGCTATTACATTTTGGACACTTCTGAGAGATCATTATTCAAATACCACTTCTAACTTAAAGCACTTAGTTGCTTGAGCCTTCGATCTGCCGCAACCGGTCGATCTCAAACGTGATCCGTCCTGCCGCCGCGTCACGCTGGTCGCTCCGAACATTGTCGCGGCCTAAATAAAATAAAGCATCCCGGTACATGCTAAGAGCTTGTTTGTATTCGCCCTTAAATGCCGCTCGTTCGGCCTTCTCAACGAAATGCGAAACACGAACAGACGTCAGCATTTCGTTCAAGACACCGCGGGATTCGATCAACGCGAGTTCCGCAGGATAATATTCAAGCGCGGAATCGACGACTGAAAGAGCACTCTGAAGCGTCGAAACCTTTTCTCCGGTCTTCGCTATGCCGGGCACATCGCCCGTCAAATTTCGCGTCTCGATCTGAGCCCATTGTAATAAGTGGAATCGGTGATACCTCGATACTGATTCTCTTCCCTTCCGAAGTGCCTTTATTCTCGGCGATCCCGCATTGATATTTCGCGTCTCGCGCTCATTTATCGAAAGGTATTGGTCGCAGATCTCAAAAACCTCGCGGTGAGCATCGGCAAACTTACCCAGTATCTTAGCGGCCTCTGATTTTCGTTTGATGTCCGCAATCAGCCTTTCGTTACGCTCGATGGTCAACTTCTCCGGCCTGTTCCCATCACCGATCCGGTTCACAGCATCAGCGAGGTGCCTGTCAAACTTCCGTTCTAATGCCAAATATCTGTTACGTGCCCGCCGCAAAATAAGTTCACGCAGCACCACGGCCCCGATCATCAGTATGCTAAAGCCGATTCCGGCAGTAATCCACGGGGTCTCGTCGCCGCCGTCGTGGAGAATGCCCCAGGACAGAAAAAACAATGCCAAACCAATGGCGGTTGCCAGCACATAGTAGTTTGATGCAGGCAACCAGAACGGCCGCCGCTTCATAACAAATCCGGGCCTGGTTCGTGGATCTGAATACCGATTTCCCTCTGGTCCTGTCAAATCATTATTTGCCGTTATCCGGCCATTAGCGAAAACGAATGTTACCTAATAGTGAATTTTTTGTCCCAAAATGTCAATTTAAACAAAATTTCCTAAGGCCGCCGAATTTGCTAACATTGTCATGTGAAACGCCGACGCAAGCCAAAGGACGAAGAAAGGCCCGTTTTCGATTCGATACGAAAACCGACCGCGCCGCCGGCAAAGAAAATGGGCACCGAGCGGCTCGAAGAAAAGTTGCATCCTGCTCAGCGAAAGACAAAACATAAGCAGAAACTCGATATCGAATAAAATAAAAGATGGGCATTCTCGACCGCAACTCCGATAGAACGACGAACAATGACGTTTGGGCTCGGCCAGAAATGAATGTCACCTTTCGGGCTGAGATCATGCCCGGCAAATCGCGTGAGGAACGAACGTTTCGGATCTCTAACGTCATGCCGAATGGCCGCGTCGTGCTTCACGAATTTCTCGGTGAACATCGGCAAGGCGCTTTCGAGAAGATCAATTTTCTTCGCTTCAAACAAACTGAAGATCAAAGATCATAGACCTTGCCGATCTCCAGGATTCTTACATTGGGGATCGCCGCCTCATTGATCTGACTCACTACCCTATCGCGATACATCGCCTTGATATTCGACACATAGACAGTGCAATCTTTGCTATCGAACTTACCTAGCTCCGCCGCCAGGCGTTTTGGTGTCAGATGATGCGAAGCGACGGCCAACTCGGACATTTCATCAGGAAAGGCACACTCGACAAATATCGCCGAGAGATTTTCACGGTTAGAAAATGCGGCCCAGATAGCATCCGTTTCCGCCGTGTCGCCGGTTATTCCAATCGAAACTGTGCCGTCGGAGACGATAAACCCGGCTCCCGAAACATTGTGATTCACGGTAACGGCGGTCACATCAAGAGCACCTGCTCTAAACGCACACCCAGGCTCAAAATGTTTGTATTCTAGAACACTTCCGTGTTCGTTCTTTAACTCTGAGAATCTCGGATAAACGTCCCAATTAAAGACATCTCGTTCGAGCACCTCGGCCATCTCGGCGGTCACGTGGATGCGGAGCGGTTCCGTCAAACTTGCAAAAAGATCATCGACAAAGATCGGCAAGCCCGCTATGTGATCGAGATGCGTGTGAGAAATGACGATGTCCCTGATCTGTTCCCTATGCTGATCTGAGCACGAAAAGGCCAGACTCCCGGCGTCTATCGCGACCAAATCGTCTATAACAAAACAAGTCAGCCGTTGGTGCTGCGAAACGGCACCGGACTCATCAAAACTGCTTGGAAGCAACTGTACTTTCATCGCAAAAAAGTCTATCTGGCACAAGTCTGGCCGCGGCCTCCGTCGATCTCGTATGTTGCTCCGGTGATCCAACCGGCCTTATCAGAAGCTAGAAAATAGATCAGTTCGGCAACTTCGGCGGCAGTGCCCGGACGCCCGATCGGATGCGTTTCTTTTGCCCTTTCGAGAAACGCCTGATAGGCCTCAGTTTCCATTCCGCTGCGAGTATGGAGGTTTGTAACGACCACGCCGGGATTAACGGCGTTAACACGAATTCCCTTTCCTGCGAGTTCAAGAGCCGAACATCGCGTAAGTTGATCGATAGCTGCCTTTGAAACAGCGTATGCCAGAACATTAGGAAACGAACGCGTTCCGGCAACACTCGAAACATTGACGATATTGCCCTTGACCGTCTCCATATGTGGAATACATTTCTGCATCAGATAAAAGACCGAACGCAAATTAACGTTCATCATCTTGTCCCAGTTATCGAGCGTCGTGTTCTCGATCGTTCCGTTTTGAATAATACCGGCTGCGTTAACCAGAACATCGATCTGGCCATGAGCCTGAACGATCTCCGACACCATTCGGTCGATCTGAGAAAACTCGGTGACATCGGCAAGATGTATTTTGACCGAGCCGCGTTTCGATTCGACACCACTCTGCAAGGCGACCAGCTCTTTCTCATTGCGCCCAACGCCGAAAACCGTCGAACCCTTCTGCGCAAACAGGGCGGCAGTCGCCTTCCCGATCCCGCTGCTCGCACCTGTAACCAATACTATCTTTCCAGTCATAATTTCTTAACTTTGCTTGCCCGATAGCATATCAGCCACTCGCGGTATCTTTCAAATCGACACAGTCCTGGTTGCCAAGCGTCCGTAGTCCGCACATGTCCGCAGCACGCAAGTAAGGCAACGTCAGATTTAAGAAGGTGGGTGGGTCTTTGTGATGTTGGATGTTGGGTCAACGTGCCCTCACTTACGTGCGGGCTACTGACACGGAAGCGGACGGGGCCGTCCGCGTTCCTACTTAAAGCTCGCTGGTCTGCGGCTGTTTGGGGATGAATCGGTCGATCGCGGCTTTCGTTTCTTCGCTTTTGCGTTGTTTGAACTCGGTAACCCAATCGGTGACGGTGGACACCATTTCGCGTGCGGCGAGACGGGCGGTGTTTCCCTTGGCGTTTTTGGCCACAACCGGCTGGATCTCGATCTTTTTGACTACTTTTATCTTTATTTTGCTATCCATAGCAATTTCTCCTGCTTGTTTTGCGGTCATTTTGACCGTCTTTTTCCTACTAATTGGGACACTTGCAATCGCTGTGCCTATACATTGACGCATACGCTTCGCGCGTTTTGCGTAACCACCGGCTCCGGCACTCAAATTTGCATAATGCAAAAAACCGGACTCAATATTTGCGAATTGCCAACAGTGAGATTACGACGGCAGCTTTTCCGTTGTTCCGAAAATTTTCAGTTATCGGTTATATTATCGGGCTTTCGTATTAATTCGACGTTACGAATGTGGCATTGACCGGCCGTGGAACGCATATTGCCATATTTAACGACAATGACGTTCATTGACCTCGCGATAATCTATCTGGCATGCGGTGCACCTCTGAGTATGCACTATTTTTTCGCCGCAAGTCGTAAACCTGACTTTTATTTCGCCGCGAAGATCGTTTTGGTTGCGCTTGTGTGGCCCGTTGCAGCATTTTTGCTGATCAAGTCACTGCGGAAGCCGCTGGCAGGCGTCATCTTATCGGGCAACAGCGAGATCGATCGTAAGCTTGACTCTCTCAGGCTGGAACTCGAACAGGCAGCATTTTCGGATGAAACGGCATCTTCGGTATTTGAGTTTCGCGAACTTTTTGCCAGATACACGGGACTTGCACGGACGGCTCTGGTCGATGCCGGCCAGGATACCTCCAACGAACTTTTCCTGCTTTCAGGCCACAAGAATACCGGTCTGGCGTCGCGCTGTCTCGGCCGCAAGTCATCAAATCGCTTAACCATTCACGCAAATGCCGCACGCGAAGATTTTGTCGAATCGATCGCGGCCCTAAGCATCGGTGCGGAGCGAGATGTCGTTCAAACGGCATCCGAGGTTGCCGGTCTGGTCGGCGACGTTCGAACTGATGGCATGCTTCGCGAGTTGGCTGCCGCTCGTCTCGAGTCAAATTTCAGATCAACCTCCGCAGACAGGCTAAGATCCCCAGAACCTCTTCGCTCCACGGTTGGCTAATTCCCATCTCATCGGTCAGCTTGCCTCAACATCTTTCATTTTGTAATCGCGAGTCGTAGATTTAATATCTAGCCAATGCTCGTGTTTCTGCACATGTTCGCGCTGTTTCTGCTCGTTACGCTCGGGTTCTATGTTTTTGTGTCGAACCCGAGGAATCGCGCTCATCAGACATTTGCGGCTTTCATTGCCTTTTTGGCGATCTGGACTACCAAAGACCTGATCTTTTGGAATTTCTATCCGCGCGATTCGGCGGCGGGCTGGTGGGCCGCAGCGAGTTTTGTAACGGCGCTGATGATGCAGTACGCACTGGTTGTATTTGCATGGGTCTTTCCTGAGAACGCTCGGACACCGCGAAAGAAAGCTGCTGTTTTGTTCGCTCCGGGCGTTGTTCTAATTCCCGCGGCGTTGTTTGGCCTACTCTGGGAACGCAGCGGATTCGACGACGGACGTTTTGTGATCGAACTGACGCCGCTGGCGTATGCGTTCGTTGCGTATGTGTATTTTGTCTTTTGCTACGGAGCCTTTGTTCTGTTTCAGAAGTACCGCAAATACAACGGAACGCAAGAGGCACAGCAGGTCGGAGCCTTGATCTGGGGCCTTGCGATCACGGGAGTTCTGAAAACGCTGGCGAATATCGTATTTCCCTTCTTCGGCTATTACGAACTGCTCCCGCTGAGCTCGATCTTTGTCCTGCCAGGCGTTCTGATCTACGCATACGCGATCTTCAATTTCAAACTGTTTTCGCTCGAGACTGCACTAAAGCAATTTCGCCTGTTTCCGATCACCTATAAAGTCGCGTTGACCATTGCGTCTATTGCGATCGGGAGCTTTGTGCTGTTTCAGATCCCTATAGTGTGGTGGGCATTTCATAAGGGTATGGACGTGGAAGCCTGGCGGCGTTATTTGGTGTTTAGCGTGATCTCGGCGTTGGTGCCGAATCTCTTGCTCGTGCTGCTTGTGCTTCGGACGATCTCACGGCCGCTTCAGCGGATCACGCTTGCGGCTGTGGAAGTGACAAAAGGAGCGTACGGAACTGAAGTTGACCTCCGGAAAAGCAATGACGAGATCGGTTTGCTGGCGGATTCGTTCAACGAGATGAGCCGCAAGATGCGCTCCGATATCGATGAGCTTCAGCGGCTTAACGATCAGTTCGTCCGCACCGAAAAACTCGCCGCAATGGGCACTCTTGCGGCCGGAGTTGCTCACGAAGTGAACAATCCGCTCGCATCGATCTCCTCTTTGGTGCAAATTATGCGTGCCGGCGAAGGGCATTCGGACGAAACGCGTGAAAGATTGAACTTGATTTCGGCTCAGATCGAGCGGATCGGGCAAGTTACGCGTGATATGACCAACTTTGCGCGTTCGCGGCCGGCGGCTAGGGGCAAAATTGATATAAATAAGGTCTTGGACACGGCTCTCCGGCTTGCGAGTTTTGATAAAGCGTTTCAAAAACTTCAAATTGAGCTTCAAACGAGCGAAAACCCGGCCCAAATTCACGCGGATGAAGACCAGTTGCAACAAGTTTTCCTCAATTTATTCCTAAATGCCCGTGACGCGATGCCTGACGGAGGCAAATTAGCGATAAATGTGAGCCAAACTGTCTCCGATTTGGTCGTAGAGATCGCAGATGATGGCTTGGGGATCGATCGCGAGGCTGAAAAACAGATATTTGATCCTTTCTTTACGACAAAACCGACCGGAAAAGGCACGGGTCTTGGGCTTGCGGTTTGTTATGGGATCGTGACGGCACACGGCGGGCGCATCGAGCATCGGAATAACGTTCCAACAGGCACGATCTTTACGGTTTCGCTGCCCATTTCAAGCGAAAATTAGCAAAATCAGACCGAGCTAATTGACACTTGCCTCAATAAATAGCAACTTATCAATACAAACCGCTCTAATTTCAGCACAAATTGAGGAATTCTAAATGAAGAAACTACTTCTAAGTCTTGTTGCCGCCGGAGTGCTTTCCATTTCGGCCAATGCGCAGGCGAAACCGTTGGCGTATATCAACGCCCGAATCATCCCGATCTCGGGTCCGGTGATCGAGCAAGGCATTTTGCTTGTTCAGAACGGCAAGATCGTCGCGGTTGGAGACGCACGGACCGTAAAGCTGTCCAGCGACGTCACAATTATCGACGCAAAAGGCAAAACTATAATGCCGGGGCTCGTGGATACGCACAGCCATATCGGCGAAGGGTCGGGGGCGGACGGATCCAGTCCTATTCAGCCCGATGTTAGGCTCATGGACGGGATAAATGTGCGTTCTTCAAGCATCCAGCGGGCCCAGAGCGGCGGTTTGACGACCGTAAATGTCATGCCGGGCTCGGGCCACCTCGACAGTGGGCAGACTTTGTACATAAAACTGCGTGATGATGCGACAAAAGTGGACGATATTCTGCTCTACGACGCCGAAAATCGGATCATGGGCGGCATAAAGTTTGCGAACGGGACCAATCCGATCCGTCCGGGGGGCGGAAACTTCCCCGGCACGCGTGCAAAGAGTGCAGCTTTGGTCCGCGAACAGTTCATCAAGGCTCAGGAATATCGCGATAAGGTAAAAAAAGCAGGGATCGACGCGTCAAAACTGCCGCCGAGAGACCTCGCCATGGAAGCTTTGGTCGAAGCACTCGACGGCAAACGCATGGTTCACTTCCACACGCACCGGCACGACGATATTATGACCGCGTTGCGTCTGCAGAAGGAGTTCGGGTTCCGAATTGTGCTCCAACACGTCTCCGAAGCGTGGAAAGTCGCCGACGAAATAGCAAAAGCGAAGGCTCCTGCATCCATAATCTTCATCGATTCGCCCGGCGGAAAGCTCGAGACGGTCGATGTTTACGCCGAGAACGCTCCGGCCCTCGAAAAAGCGGGGGCTCTCGTCGGTTTTCACACCGATGACGGCATCACTGATTCGCGTTGGTTCCTTCGCTCGGGCGGAATGGCAGTCCGTGCGGGCATGTCGAGGGAAAAAGCTTTGTACGCTCTGACAATGGCAGGTGCAATTATGCTCGATCTCGACAAACGCGTCGGCAGTTTGGAGGCGGGAAAGGACGCTGACTTCATGGTTCTCTCCGGCGATCCTCTGAGCGTGTATACTCACGTTCTGGAAACGTGGGTCGAGGGCAAAAAAGTATTCGACCGCTCCGATCCAAAGGACCGTTTGATCCAAACCGGCGGCAACGGAGCCTCGACCGACCGCAGCATACACCTAGACGGCGACCATGACGAAGACGGAGGAAATAACTAGATGAAATACGCGAATATTCTCACCGCCGAGACGCGGAGACGCCGAGAAAACAAAAGAATTGTTACCAATATGACTAATAAATTGTTCCGTGCTTTAACTCTGTGCCTCAGCGTCTCTGCGGTTAGCTTCCTTTTGGTCGCCACCGCATCCGCGCAGATCGCCATTTTTGGCGAAACGGTCTGGACGATGGCGGGCGATCCGATAAAGAACGGCCTGGTGATGACAAACGGGGGCAAGATCATCTACGTTGGGCCTGCCGCGCAGATGTCTATACCTGGCGAGTTTGAAACAGTCCGCGCAAAGGTCGTAACGCCGGGCCTTATTGACGCGCATACGGTCATCGGGCTCAACGGTTATCTCAATCAGCCGCACGATCAGATGGCTCTCGATGGAAGTGCGTCCATTCAGCCCGAACTTCGGGCCACTGACGCCTATAATGCGGAGGAACGGCTCATCACTTGGGTCCGCGAGTTCGGCGTAACGACGATTCACACCGGGCATCAGCCTTCGGCACTGATCTCAGGGCAGACAATGGTCGTGAAAACATGGGGCAAGAACGTCGATGACGCCACTATCGTCCCGACGGCAATGATAATGGTCACGCTTGGCAACAATGGGCTGGCCGGTGCGGGCAAATCGCCGGGAAATCGTTCGAAACAGGTCGCAATGCTGCGTGCCGACCTGATAAAGGCACAGGAAAACGCGAAAAAGACCGAGCAGTCAAAAGATCTGAAGACCGTCGCGATGAGTTCTGTCATCAAACGCGAGATCCCGCTGCTCATTAATGCTAACAAAGCGCAGGACATCATCACCGCTCTGCGTATCGCCAAGGAATTTAACATCCGCATCGTCCTCGATGGGGCCGCCGACGCCCAACTCGTCCTCAATGACATCAAAACTGCGGGCGTGCCCGTAATAATTCATCCGACAATGGCCCGTCCGGGCGGCGATATGGACGGTCTGTCGATGGAAACTGCCGCAAAACTCAAGGCTGCGGGCATTCCCGTCGCACTTCAGTCCGGTTACGAAGGCTACGTGCCGAAAACCCGCGTCGTTCTCTACGAAGCGGGCATGGCGGCACAAAATGGACTTTCGCAGCGTGACGCTTTGGCCCTGATCACGATCGACGCAGCCAAAATTCTTGGCCTCGACAAACGCATCGGCTCTCTCGAAGTCGGAAAGGACGGCGACGTAGCCCTATACGACGGCGACCCGCTCGAATGGACCACCCACTGCATCGGAACGGTGATAAATGGCGTGCTGGTGAATAAAGTTACGCGTTAGTTAAGGCAGAAACACGACCGGTAGGGAGTGTGTTCCTGGTGGATGCTTTGCAGGATGGTTGATCGTTAATCGAGCCT
>JANLTF010000394.1:0-10843 GCA_031362825.1 Acidobacteriota bacterium
AAAGATAAAGAATTTCACAGCCGCGTAGATGCGGTTCTCGCCGCCCCAAATGCCGATGAGGAAAAACATCGGAATAAGTGAAGCTTCGAAAAAGAGATAGAAAACGAGCAGATCAAGCGATACAAACACGCCGATCATCGCTGATTCGAGCAGCAGAAGAAAGATGTAGAACGCAGTAACGCGCTTCTCGACCGCATTCCACGTCGAGATCACTGCGATCGGCATTATGAACGTCGTCAGTATCAGAAGCCAAAAGCTCAGCCCGTCAACGCCGACGTGAAAATTCGTGTTGATCGCCCGAATCCACGGCACGTTCATCTCGAACATATAGCTGCCGTTCGCGACTGCAGGCTTGGCAAACATCGCCAGCGACACCACAAAATTAAGCAGCGTAAAACCAAGCGTCAGCCATTTCAACTGCCCTTCCTGCTTCCAAAACATCTGATGCGCGAGCGTCAAAACCGCACCGACTAGCGGCAGCAGGATCAGGATCGCTAACAAATTGTCGTAAATGAAGTCCATATTTAATGTTCAGAGTGCAAGCTTTAGCTTGTTTTGATGTAGCGTCGAGACAAGCTAAAGCTTGCACTCTGAACCTTTTAACTAACTAGTTTCAACCCGTAATAAATAAAATACCCGACGACGATCAGTGCACCGACGACGATCACGGCGGCGTAACTGCGGACGTAACCGACCTGAAGGCCGCGTACGACATTGCCCATTTCCATTACAAAACCGCCGATGCCATTGACGATGCCGTCGATAAATCCGACGTCGAAGCCTTTCCATAGACGTTCGCGTGAAAGCTTTGTGATCGGATCGACGATGTAGCCGTTGTAAAGCTCGTCGAGCCGCCATTTTTGTTCGAGGATCTTCGGCATCTTGCGAAGCGGATTACCGCGAAACCCGAACCAGCCGATCGCGATACCAAATACCGCCATCACGACCGAGAGCCCGGCGAGCATTCGCTCTTTCTGCACGACCGCCGGTTCGTGGGCTTTCGCATTTTCCTTTGCAGCGATCGCCGTTTCCATCTTGTTGTCGGCGACGACCGGTTCGAGAACGTGCTCAAACGCATTCGCGTCCTTGATTCCAACCAGCGAACTCATGGCATAAGGCACTCCGATTAGGCCACCGACGGTCGAAAGAAACGCCAAGATGATCAGCGGCACGGTCATCACCCACGGCGATTCGTGCGGCTTAAATCCTGCTGGCAGTGCGTGATGATGTTCGTCCTCATCGTCGTGATCGTCGTGGGTGGCATCGTTCTCTTCGTCGTGATGATGCGTATCTTCATGATCGTCTGTCCCATGTCCAACTGTCCGAGCGCGCAAATCCTCTGTCTCATTTTCCACTACCTCGGCGCCCGCATGATGATGTTCGCCCTCGATCTCATCGTGAAAACGCTCCGTTCCCCAGAATGTCATGACCATCATTCTGGTCATATAAACAGCAGTCAGAACGGCTGTGATAGCAGCAATTCCCCACAGGAATTCTTCGCCTGGGAACACGCCGCCGGGAAAATATCGATCGGCCGCAAATGTTTTGTAAAGGATCTCGTCCTTTGAGAAAAATCCCGCCCAGATCGGAATACCGCAGATCGCGAGCCAGCCCATCGCCATCGTGATGAACGTGACGGGCATGTACTTTTTCAGATTGCCCATCTTACGCATGTCCTGCTCGTGGTGCATTCCGTGAATGACCGAGCCGGAGCCAAGGAACAAGAGAGCTTTGAAAAACGCGTGCGTCATCACATGAAAGATCGCCACCGTAAACGCACCGACACCCGCAGCGAGGAACATAAATCCGAGCTGTGAAACCGTCGAATAGGCGAGAACTTTCTTAATATCGTTCTGAGCGATCGCAATTGTCGCCGCAAATATCGCCGTCGCCGCACCGATCACCGCAACGATCCACATCGCCGTCGGGGCAAACTGGTAGATCGCGTTTGCTCGCACAACCAAATAAACACCGGCCGTGACCATCGTCGCAGCATGGATAAGTGCCGAAACCGGCGTCGGGCCAGCCATCGCGTCCGGCAGCCAAGTAAGGAGCGGGATCTGAGCCGATTTACCGGTCGCACCGATAAAGAAAAGCACCGCCGCTGATGTCAGCCCGCCCGCAAAGATCGCTCCCCAGGTAAACGGATCGGCGGCCATGTTTGTCGTGACAAAAGTAAACACGCTCTGAACCTGCTGGCCGTCGACTACCTTGTCAAAGAACGAGATCGAACCGGTCAGCGTGAAGATCAAAAAGATCCCCATCAGCACGCCCCAGTCGCCGATGCGGTTCATGACAAAGGCCTTTTTCGCCGCCTCGCGGGCCTCGTCTTTCTTTGTATAAAAGCCGATGAGCAGGTACGAACACAAACCGACGCCTTCCCAACCGACGAACATCAGCAGGAAATTATCCGCCAAAATAAGCGTCAGCATCGAGAACATGAACAGATTGAGATAAGCGAAAAAGCGGTAAAACCCCTTGTCGCCTTTCATGTAGCCCGTCGCAAAAATATGGATCAGCAACCCGACGAACGTGATAAAACACGCATAAATTCCGCTCAGACGGTCCATTCCCAAACCAAAATCGGCCCGGAACGAGCCGACCTGTATCCACGTCCACAGATGATCGAGCACCGGCTTTTCGGCATGCAACGCTCCGCCGTGATCGGCAAAGAACGCAATATAAAACGCCACGATCGTCGAAACGAGTATCGTCCCGCACCCGACCACGCTGCTGAATAACTCATTCCGCAACCGCCCACCGATCAACCAATTGATCAAGGCACCCGCTAGCGGGGCAAAAATTATTATGCTAAGTAGGTTATTTTCAACCATTATCCTTTCGTTTCGGACGGCGTACCAATTTCACGCCGCCGTTCGGCCTCAATTCGGTTTGCCCGTCTTGGGGAGCGGCTTCGCAGCCGGAAATTCGATCTCGGCAACATTTACCGGGTTGTTCGCCATTATTTTCGCTTTCATAGCTGCAAACTTTTCATCCGCAAGCATCTCGCGTACATATTCATCTACCGGCCTTTCGGCACCGACCGGATCTTTCGGGTCTTTATAACTCGTCGAGATAACGATGTGCCGCACGTTATATTTTAGAGCAGAACCCGCCCCAACCTTACTTTCGAGTTTGATGACGTGATAGCCAAATGATGTCTTTATCAACGACGGATAAATGCTCCCCGGCTGCAAAGATAACGCCGCATCTTCAAAGGCGGGCAGCATCTGTCCCTTGGGAACATCTTTAAACAGCCCCCCGTTTTTCAAACCATTACCGGGATCCACGTTTCCGGGATCTTCCGAATACTGATCGGCAAGTTTCGCAAAGTCCTCGCCGGCTTTTGCACGGGCGAGCAGCTTTTCTGCAAATTCCTTCTTGGCTGACGTATCAAACTCAGGACGGGCCGCAATATACGCGGCGACCTCAGGATCGGTAGGCGTCGATTCGCTCACAATAACATCCGAGAGCTGGCGAGCCAAAAACTGTGACTGTTGCAGCACGACCTGTAGCTCGACCTCCTTCAACAGAGATCGACTCAACGTCGGTTTCGCCTTTACAAAACCATCTGCCGAAATGCGTGTCTTCGCATAAGCTTCTTTGGCCTGTTCCCGTTCCTCAACACCAATGCCCGTTGCGTCCGATCGCCCTGCAAGTTTGCTCTTGGTGTTCAGAAATCGTTCAAAGGACGCGGTGTTCAATTCGCTCTTATAAAAATTAAGGATCTGTGCCCGCGTTATTCGGGCAAACGGGGTCGTTGAGCCGGGCACGTACCGGTCATATCTAACCGCCGTGGATTCCAAACGTATATTTTCGAGTTCTGCCGCGTTGACATCCTTTGCCGCAATTCCACGCTTTTCCGCTTCGCACGCCATTGCAAACAACTCACGAATACTATCTCGCTGCGACGTTCTAAATTCAGCGGTTTCGAGCTTTTTCTTAGTAGCCTCGGGCATGTCTTTCAGAAGTATCGCAACTTCTTGTGGGCCAAATGTGTCCACACAATATTTCATGCCCGGCTTGATCGACTGTCCGCTCACCGTAAATGCAACCATCAAGACTGCAACGGTAATGAGTAATAATTTTCTAGTTCTGACTAACATTTTATTAATTCCTCATCAAACTCGCGTCATCGACATCCACCGAGCGGCTATTACGGAAGAATGCGATGATGATGCCGAGGCCGACTGCGGCTTCGGCGGCCGCGACGGACATTACCATAAACACAAAAAGTTGACCTGTCGTGTCGGAATAATACCGCGAAAACGCCACGAACGTCAGGTTTACCGCGTTGAGCATCAGTTCGATACACATGAACATCCCGATCGCGTTGCGTTTGAAAATAACGCCGACCGTGCCGATCGTGAACAATATTCCAGATAATGCCAGATAACTGGCTAAGCTCGGTTCCATATTTGTCAGTTGTCAGTTCTCAGTTGTCGGTGGTCAGCAAATCTGGCTGAAAACCGAAAGCTGATCGCTGACGGCTATTCTTCTTCGTGCCTCAATTCGCGTTCCTTATCTACCACAGCTTCTAGCTGCGGCTGAGCGAGCCGCCTGGCCAAGATGACCGAACCGATCACGGCCATCATTAGTAGGACACCGACGATCTCGACCGGGAGCAGGTATTCGCTGTACATTGCGCGGCCGATGTCGAGCGTTTTGCCTGCGGTCGTGTTTGGATCGACGACGTGATTCGGAGCCTTCATGACGGCGTAAAAGATGAAAAATGTCTGTGCCAGCAATATCACACCGAGTCCGCCGCCGAGTGCGTATAGATATCGCAGGCGGTTTAGCGGTTTGTCGTCGTCGAGATTCAAAAGCATGATCACAAAAACGACCAAAACCATGATCGCACCGGCATAGATCAATATCTGCACGGCCGCGATGAACGGAGCCGCCAGCGTCACATAAATACAAGACAGCGAAATAAATACGCCCACCAGCGATATCGCGCTGTAGAGCGGATTTTTGTGATAGACCATCGAGATCGCACAAGCGATCGCAAGGCCGGCAAAAAGAAAAAATAGTACAGTCGATACCATAAATCACATTAACCGCAGAGACGCGGAGCCGCAGAGAAATCAATTTAATTTCAGAAACCTCCAAAGTCCTAAAACTCTGCGTCTCAGCGTCTCTGCGGTAAAAACCTACCGATTCAAAAAAAACACCACCACAATAGTCAGGATCACATTCGCGATCGCGACGGGCAGTAGAAACTTCCAGCCGAAGTTCATCAACTGGTCAAAACGAAATCGCGGCAGCGTTCCGCGGATCCAGATATACAGGAACAAGAAAGCACAGATCTTCGCGATAAATCCAAGGTGGCTGATGACCGCGTAACCGAACGTTCCCCAACCGATCCACGCCTCAAGGCCTGTTGCCTGAGCAAACCACCCAAGGCCCGGAATGTACCAGCCGCCTAGAAACAGTACTGTACACATCATCGAGACCGTGAACATATTCACGTACTCGGCCATGAAAAAGAGTGCAAACTTGAGTGCCGAATATTCGGTGTGAAAACCGGCCACGAGTTCCGTTTCCGCCTCAGGCAGATCAAAAGGAACGCGGTTCGTTTCGGCAAATGCCGCGATCAGAAACACGAAAAATCCGATGATCTGCGGAATGACATACCATTTGAACGGCGAATTGATCTGCCCGTTAATAATACCGTTGAGATCTAGCGTTCCCGCGAGCATCACGACGCCGATGACCGACGCACCCATCGCGAGTTCGTATGAGATCATCTGCGCCGACGAACGAAGGCCGCCCATCAAGGAATATTTGCTATTCGAAGACCAACCCGCAAGGGCAATACCGTAAACACCGACCGACGTAATTCCGAGTACAAACAGTACACCGACATCTATCCTCGCGATGGTCAGCGGCATATTCATTGCCTGCGGCACGAGCCAATTGATCGCGTCGACCAGCGAACTGCCGACGGCCGGTATCCAACTAACTGCCGATATCAAATACGGCGAGATCCAGGTCAGTGGATCCTTTATGCTCGGCCCGAACGGATACACGACGATCGGCATCAACGCACATGTCAGAGCGACCATCGGAGCAAGAAAATAGACAAACTTCGTCGATTTATCGGGAACGAGGTCTTCCTTAAAAATGAACTTGAGCAGATCGGCGAATGGCTGCAGAACGCCCCACGGGCCGACGCGATTGGGCCCGATTCGGCCTTGTATCCAGCCGAGAACCTTGCGTTCGGCGAGCACAGTATAGGCAACGATCATCAGCACCATCTGAAACCCAATAAGGATCCCGACGCTGATCACGATAAACGGAAATGCCGTTTTTAGAACCTCTTCCATAAAAACTATCTATTTGCCCGGAGCCGATCGATCCGATGCCCCAACCGCAGCCGCTACATTATCCTCACGCGGATTACCATCAAGCCCAAACTGTGCGAGCGGCGAAACCAGCAAATTCTGCGGTTTCGGATTGCCGTGTGCCAGCAAGTGAAACTGATCGGTCTTGCTCGTCATGGTCGTCAGACGGTGCAGCTTATGCCCAACCTTTGGCACGTCTGTAATTTTTTCCGCCGAATCACTCATCGCCGCGACCTTTGTTTTCAAGGCATGGATATGAGCAGACACATCACCGGATTTAATGGCATATTTTGCCTGAACCGGACTCGATTCGTCTTTCAATGCCGGATAACGAAGACCCTCGTAAGCTGGTGTGGCATCCGCGAGTGACTTGAAAACCGACGAAGCCGACCAATCCGGTGCGATCTCTGCTCCCATTTCGCGTGCTATCATTGCCGTTATCATCCAATCGGGCTTTGACTGGTGAACTGGCTCGATCGCTTTGCGGACACGCTGGACATTACCGGCGTTGTTCGTAAAAGTACCATCGACCTCTGCAAAACTCGCCGACGGAAACACTACATCTGCGTGATCGGTCGTCTCGGTCTGAAAAAGTTCCTGCACGACGACAAAATCTTTATTTGCAAGGAGCTTTGCGTCTGATTCCGGTAAACTTCCGCCAATCAACAATGCCTTTGAACCTTTCAAAACTTCTGACAGGGATTTTTTGTCCGCCATCATATCATTGGCGCCGACCGAATTGTTATGCATCGGCAGCGGGTGAAACAAAACTTTGCAGGTTTCGCTTGCAAAAATATCAGCCGAATTTGCCAGAATCGCTTGCGCTTCCGCAGACATATCGCCGCCGAAAATTACGACCAGATCACCTTCGGTTTCGCGGATCGTTTTCCGCACACTTTCAAGCTCGTCTTTTTTAACGCCGAGCTTTTTTGCCGAATCCTTATCATTTTTCTTGTCGGCCAGCGCTAAAACAAACGCGTCGTAAGACTTGGGATTAACGTGTAAAAATTGCGATGCCTGCTTTGCGAGACGAATCGGTGTGTCATTGACGATGATCAGTTTTGCACCGCTGTTGCGCTCTGCTTGACGAATTTGTTTCGCCGTAAAAGATTGTTCTTCTTCGGGTTCCCCGCCGATCAGCAAAATCGTTTTGGCATCGCGGATATCTTTGTGTGTCGCAAGCGGCGCGGACAAATTATCAAAAAACGGTGCTAAATCATATGAGTCCGAAACGGCATAATTGTCCGAACCGGAAACTTCTGCGGCAAATCTTTTGAGCGTGAAAATCGCTTCATTGGTTAAACGGGACGACGCGACAACGCCCGTGTTTTTTCCACTTTCCTTAAACTTTTCGGTAATCTTTGCGATCGCCGCGTCCCAGGTTGCGGGAATCAGCTTTCCGCCTTTTTTATAGCGGATCAAAGGCGTTTTAATACGGTCGGCGTGATTGATAAATCCGTGTCCGAAACGCGCTTTGACGTCCAAAAATTCGCCGTTCAAGCCGTTGACATAGCGGTCGCGGGCGACGATCCGATGGACGAGTCCGCCTCGTGAACCGATACTGATCTGCATTCCGTCCGAGCCGTAAACATCGGTCGAAATCGTCTGGTCAAGCTCCCACGGACGCGTTTCGTGCCGATAAGTTCCGTCAAGCAGCGTTCCGGTCGGACATACTTCGATACAGTTTCCGCATTGCGAACAATTAAGCCAACCGCCGTACGTTCCGATGACCGTATTGGCGCCGCGATTTCCCGCTTCGATCGCATCTTCGCCCATCCATTCGTCGCAAACCCGCGTGCATCGCTTGCATAAAATACAGCGTTGCGGGTCGTTGGCAACGATCGGCGACAGATACTTTTCGGGTTGCGCGTTTTTCTTTTCGGTGAAACGCTCCTCGACATCGCCCCAATCGAATATTACTTCCTGCAATTCACACTCGCCGCCGCGGTCGCAAACCGGACAATCGAGCGGATGATTTGCCAAGAGAAATTCGCCCATCGAGCGTTGCGCCTTTTCGATTTCCTCGCTCGCGGTCGTGACGATCATCCCGTCTGTACAGGTGATCGTGCAGGACGTTTGCAGTTTCGGCATTTTTTCGATGCGAACCAGGCACATCCGACACGAGGCTTGAAGCGCAAGGTCTTTGTAATAACAAAATGACGGGATTCCGAAGCCCTTTTCGTGGCACACGTCAATCAGACGCGCCCCTTTTTCGACCTCGAAATCCTGTTCGTTAATCTTAACTTTGATAAGTTCTGACATTTTCAACTAATTAAAAATCTAAAATCTATTCTTCCGATTTGGCTACAGCGGTTTCTTTTGTGTTGGCGGCATCTTTCTTTTTGTATTTCGGACGAGTTTTACCGTAGCTTCCCGCAAAGATCTTTCCGCGCCGTGTTCTTTTATCACCTCTACCCATAATTATTTACCTCTTTTTTTTTAGTTTCAAGTTCCAAGTTTCAGGTTCCAGGTTAGAAGTCTTTGACTTGAAACCTGAAACTTGGAACTTGGAACTAATTTTAAAGATTCGCGGTAATATCATTACCGTTTGTCTTGTTAATAAGCCATTTTTTGAAATCTTCGGGAAATCGTTTGATCGCGCTTTGAATCGGCCACGCGGCTGCGTCGCCAAGCGGGCAAAACGATTTTCCTTCGATGTTGTCGCAAATATCGAGCAGCAATTGAGCGTCTTCCGGCCGCCCGCCGCCCGCTGATATGCGGTTGAAAATTTTTACGAGCCAGTCCGTACCTTCGCGGCACGGCGTACACCAGCCGCACGATTCGTGTTTGTAAAATTCGGTCAGATTTTTCGTGGATTCCATCACGTCAACGGTTTCGTCCATGACGATGAATCCGCCCGAACCGACCATCGACCCGCCCACGACAAGTCCTTCATAGTCAAGAGTAACATTTTTGCCGATGATCTGTTCGGCGTTCATAATATAAACGGACGAACCGCCGGGAATGACCGCTTTCAACTTTTTGTCGTCGCGCAGCATTCCGCCGCAGTCTTCCATAATAAACTTTTCCAGATCCTTGTAGCCCATCGGAAGCTCGTAAACACCCGGTTTTTTGACGTGTCCGCTGACTGACCAAAGTTTTGTTCCGCCGGATTTCTCCGTTCCGAGGTCGCGCCATGCGATGCCGCCCATTTCGATGATCTGCGGAACGCTCGTCAAGGTTTCGACATTGTTGACGACCGTCGGACAAGCATAAACGCCCTCGATCGCCGGAAACGGCGGTTTCATGCGCGGATGTCCGCGAAATCCTTCGAGCGAACTCAAAAGCGCGGTTTCTTCGCCGCAGATATAAGCGCCGGCGCCGGTGTGCGTGTAAACTTCGCACGAAAAGTCGGAACCCAAAATGTTTTTGCCGACAATGTTCGCTGCCTTCGCTTCGGCGATGGCTTTGTCCATTATGTCAATCAAATAATTGTATTCGCCGCGATAGTAAATGTAACAAGTCTCGACGCCGAGCGCGAACGCGCCGATCAGCATTCCTTCGATCAGCGAATGCGGATCGCGTTCGAGCAGATAACGGTCTTTGAACGTTCCCGGCTCGGATTCATCCGCATTGCAGACGATATATTTCGGTTTCGGCGATTGGCGCGGCACGAACGACCATTTCATTCCGGTCGGAAATCCGGCGCCGCCGCGCCCGCGCAGTGCTGACGCTTTGACTTCGTTTATAATATCGTCCGACGACATATTCATCGCCTTTTTCAACGATTCATAGCCGCCCGTTTCCTGATAAACCTTCAGCGTATGCCCATCTTTAATGTGCATCCGCTTGAGCTGCAGGGGTTCACATCCGATTGCTTTGATTTCCATAAATTCGCTTTTACAAAACTTCCGAAACTTTCAACGTGTCGGTATATTGAACAAATTTGACGATCTTCCAATCGCGTAAAGTCCAAACGTGCGCAAACGGAACTTCCATACTTTTTCCGGTCGCGTGATATTTGCCGCTGTAAATTCCCAGCACGATGATCTTTTCGCCCGCGTCGAGAATTTCATCCGGCACGGCGCTGAATCCTTCCCATTCGCCGCCGAGCTTCATAAACACATTTTCAAGAATCGCATTCGCGCCCACGTAGGTTCCGCCGTAGGGAAAACCTTCGGCTTCCGTCCATTCGATATTTTTGTCAAATGTTCCGAGCAGTCCCGGAATATCGCCGGTTGCGAAACTATTGTACGCGTTTTCGATTATCTGTTTGTTTTCCATTACTTCGGTTTTACTTCACTGCAGCATTCCGTCTTCGGCGTCACAGTCGGTAAATACTTGACCCGTAAATACATCACAGCCTGAACATTCGGTTCAAGCGTTCCCGAATTAATTGTCAAATCAAAATCTTTGCCGTCAAATCCACTGTAAAAGGAAGTCGATGCTTTGGATTTTTGAACGACCTTCTTAAAGCCTTGCGTATTACCCGCTTCATATGCAGTATAATCCTGATAAAGCTCGTCAGGCGAATAGGTTCTGAACTTTTCCGCGAC
>JANLTF010000412.1:0-3628 GCA_031362825.1 Acidobacteriota bacterium
TCTTGCCGGGCCGCATACGGTGGTTGTCGATGCGAAACAGCGTCTCGTTTTGCCCGGATTTAATGACGCTCACGTTCATTTTACGGCGATCGGAAACCGCTTTTCGCATCTCGATCTGCGTAATGCGAAAAGTGCCGATGAGGTCGTCGAAAAGATCGAGTATTTCTGTCGCTTCCTGCCAAAAGGCCGATGGCTGATCGGTGCCGGCCTCGATCAAATGCGTTGGAAAACGGCGGTGCTCCCCGCACTCGAACGCATCGATGCTTTCAGCCGCGACAATCCTATTCTCCTCTACTTTGCCGATCCGAAGTCCGCACTCGTGAACTCGGCGGCGTTAAATGCTGCTGCGATCTCGCCGTCTAGCGCCGATGTCGTTCGCGGCAGCGATAGCCGGCCGACAGGCGTCGTTCATCGAACGGCCGTGGATCGAATTCGCGGTTCGATCCCGTCGAACAGCGGGAAGAATTGGGCCGAATTTGCCGAGGCCGCCAGTAACCACGCCGCGTCCCTCGGCGTGACGAGTGTGCAGGACGTGCATTCGGACGACAATGTCGCGATGCTCTTGGAGCTCGCGAAAGCGGGCAAGCTCAAGACGCGTGTTTACGATTGCCTCGGGCTAAAGGAATGGGAGACGTCGCGGTCAAAGGAGAACACCGCGTCGTCGTCGCTCGTTCGCGGCGGCTGTGTAAAGTGGTATTCCGACGGATCGCCGGACGAAGGTGCCGAACTGCGAACGCGCGTCGCAAACGCCGACAAGGGCGGGATGCAAGTAATGCTTCACGCGATCGGCGAAGAGGCGAATGCGAATGCTATCGACGCTTTCGAATACACGCTTTCGCAAAACGGCCCACGCGATCGTCGTTCGCGTATCGAACACGCCCATCGACTCCGGAAGCGTGATATAGATCGTTTGGCGCAAGCAGGTATTATCCCGTCGATGCAGCCATATTTGTTCGACAATGGCGGTTCCGCGAACGGCGACGATCATCGTTCGATCCTGAATAGCGGAGCAAAACTAGCATTCGGTTCCGACGCGTCGATGATCGATCTCAATCCGCTGCTCGGCATTCACGCCGCCGTAAACGCAGGCGGCCAGCGTTCGATCTCGGTCGAAGAAGCCGTCATAGCCTATACGCTCGGCTCGGCGTATGCAGAGTTTCAGGAAAAGCAAAAGGGAACTATCGAGGTCGGTAAATACGCCGATCTCGTCATTCTGTCGGATGATATTTTTTCGATATCCACAAGCAAGATCGGGAACACGACCGTTGTCGCAACCATTGTTGATGGACTTATTGTTTTTGAACGCGACAAGAGATAGGAAATGGTGCCTGTCCGCTGTATAATCAAGGTTTGAGGTAAATCAATTATAGCTATGAAAAAAATACTTATTTCGTTAATTTTCGTGATGGCGGCAACGGCCTTCTCAATGGCACAGGGAAGTCATGGAACCAACAAACCGGAACTCAACAGCAAGGGTGAGCCGGTTGTTAAAAGTAACGACAACGCTCCGGTCGAGTTGAAGGCTGGTGAGATGATCAAGCGTGGCGATGCTTTGGCGTCGGGTGTTAAAAAGGTAACGGTTGAAAAGGTAATGAAAAGCCCGGCCAAGTACGCCGATAAAACGGTGGCCGTTTCGGGCGTCGTGGTGCGTTCGTGCAAGAAAGAAGGATGCTGGATGGAGATGGCTGACAAGGTTGGCGGCAAATCTGTTCGTGTGACTTTCGGCGACCATAAGTTCTTTATTCCGCTCAATTCCGCTGGGCTGAATGTCGATGCACAGGGAACCTTTAAGACCAAGATCCTGCCGAAAGATCATGTCGATCACCTAATAAATGATGACGGAGCAAAATTCGACAAACGCAATGCGGATGGCACTGTTACAGAGGTTTCTTTCGAAGCAACGGGCGTTGAGCTGAAGAAAGCATCGAAATAGACCGATCGATCTAATTCGGTTTGCTGGCAAATCCCGGCCGTGTGGTGACAAATGTCCTCGCACGCCGGGTTTGTTTTGTTTTTCGATAGGAGACTAAGCCTAATAGCGAGTTAAGGGTTTCTCGAAATCCAAACATGAGTTAGTATCGTTAGTAAATTCGCAATCAATATTAACTCGCCGTTGGTTTAGGAGAAATTATGATCTGGAAAATAGTAATGGTCGTCGGTATTCTCGGCGTACTTCTTGGCTTAGCTGTCACGGGTATTTCGGTTGCTCTCCCGCTCATGAGCGGGCACACCAGTTGGGGCGAAGCGATGATAGGAATTATTCCAGGCGTAGTCGTGCTAGTTATCTCGTTCTTTATCTTCGTCCTCGGCCTCATCTTTGTGATCAAGAATCGCAAAAAGGCCTGATCTCCAATTGCAACTGAGGTCAGCAAAAAAGGTGCGGCCTTCGTTCGAAGGCCGCACCTTGTTATTTTGAGATCTAAACAAAAACTAGAACTTAAATCTCAGACCGACCTGTGCTTGACAAGGTTCGTCTCGGCTAGGGTAATTTTGCTGACGCGGCGGTACGGTTCGACTCGTCTGTACTCCCAATTTCAAAAGTCTCACTTATTGTATGAATTCAAGGCCTCGTGCGTTGCAGCTATAACACGCGTGACCATATTCGCAACTCACGGTAAGATAGTTGTGATGAAAAGCGGCTCCTTACATACTAACTACGACAGAAGGTCAAAGGACACGAAGGACACGATGTACAGGCTGGACAAGCGGGACAACGAGGACAATCAGCACAAGACCAAAATTCGCCCCAATCCCTTTACTGCCAACAATTTAGCTCAGCCGCGACCAGCCGGGCAGCGTGGGCCTTGGTGGAAAATCTACTCAATTCTGCACGGATTTTACATGGATCTGCACACGATTGATACACATGGGAGGAATAGGAATGACATTTACAAGACTTAATGTTTCGATATCGAAACCGATGAAAACATTTGTAGATTACAGAATGGATGCTCTAGGTTTCGCGTCTGTAAGCGAGTATTTCCGCGAGCTCGTTCGCCGTGACGAATATCTTGCAGAACAAGAATGTGAGCGGTCTATCGAGCGAAGGAATTCGTATAGAGATTCGCGGCAAAGGGTCGATCACTCAGGCCGCTAACTCGAGCCAAATTGTCCATAGACGAAGCTTCGGGAGTTCAACGACAAAATTCGGATATGTTAATCTCTATAAGAGATAAATAATGATGCCGTTTTTCATCAGAGATATCAAAATAGATCCGCCGCTTATCCTGTCGCCGATGGCGGGCGTGACTGACTATACGTTTCGACGTTTGATTAAGCGGCGCGGCGGAGTCGGGCTTGTGGTGTCGGAATTTATCTCGGTCGAGGGGCTGACGCGGCATAATCCTAAGTCTAAACGTCAGATGCGTTTTGATGAGGAGGAGCGTCCGTATGCTGTGCAGATCTTTGGTGGCAAGGCTGACCGGATGGCGATGGGAGCCGAGATGGCTGAGGAGATCGGAGCCGACATTCTCGACGTAAACTGCGGATGTCCGGCGCCGAAGGTTGTAAAGAATGGCGGCGGTTCGGGCCTGCTGCGTGATCTACCGCTCCTTGAGACGATCCTCAAAGAGATCAAAAAAGCGATCACTATACCTCTCACGCTCAAACTCAGAACCGGTTATTCAGA
>JANLTF010000432.1:0-2977 GCA_031362825.1 Acidobacteriota bacterium
CTTTACGATCGAATCGGTCAATGACGGGGCGAGCGGCCTGGAACGGGCGTTGTCAGGCGATTATGACATGGTGATCCTGGATGTGATGCTGCCGAAGATGAACGGTTTTGACGTGCTGCGAAATCTTCGAGAGCAGTCGAAACTGCCCGTGATAATGCTAACCGCACGCGGCGATGATATGGAACGCATCGTCGGCCTCGAGATCGGGGCCGATGACTATCTGCCGAAGCCTTTCAATCCACGCGAACTTGCAGCACGATTACGAGCGATACTGCGTCGCAGCCAAGTAGTGGAGGATGAGACCGGTGCCAGCGAAAAGCTCGATATCGATGGAATCCAGGTCTCTGCTGCATCGCGGATCGCGACTTGTGACGGTGAAGAGTTAAATCTCACATCGGTCGAATTTGAATTGCTCAGCGAACTGCTTCGCGAAGCCGGCAAGATCGTCAAGAAAGATGATCTGAGCGAACGCGTGCTTGAGCGAAAGCTGTCGCCATTTGACCGCAGCCTGGATATGCACATCAGTAATCTGCGAAAGAAACTCGGTACACGATCAGATGGCAGCGAACGCATAAAGACGATACGTTCGGTCGGATATATTTACACTTTGGTATGAAGCTATTTCTAAAGATCTTTTTATGGTTCCTCGTGGCCACCTCTTTGATGATCGGCGTCATGTATTTTGTTACGCGGACGTTTCAGACCGAGCCGATGGTCAACCGTTGGGAACGATCGACCAGAAATCAGTTGGTCGTTTATGCGGGCACAGCCGAGCAGATCGCACGCAGCGAAGGCGAGGCCGGCGTTCGTTCGTTTTTGACACGGCTTCGTGACCTCGAACCGCCGCGTGAAGTTGATCTGGTCGCGGGCGATGACACGATCTGGTTCGGTCAAAATGAAGATGTTGCCGATTCGTTGGCATTGATCGCACGGACGCGGGCGAGCGGTGCGGCTGAGACCGATCTTTCGGCTGATGAGCGTTCGATCGCAGCGGCACCAGTCGTTTTTCCTGACGGCCGTAAATTCGTACTGGTTTTGCAATGGGAACGGGCCGGGCCGCAAGGGCTCTTCTTTGGCTCGTGGCTCGCTAATTTTCGGCTGGTTGGGCTGTTGCTGACGGCATTTGTAGTTTGCTCTCTGCTGGCGATGTATCTGACATCGCCGATCAGGAAACTGCGCAATGCGACAAAGCGCCTTGCTGACGGTGAACTCGAAACTCGCGTCGCTACTCAGGTCGGGCGCCGCCGGGACGAACTTGCCGACCTCGCACGCGATTTTGACAACATGGCCGAGCGGATCGGTTCGCTGATAACATCGCAGCAGCGAATGACACAGGACATCTCACACGAGCTGCGTTCGCCGCTTGCACGGATGAACGTTGCGCTTGAGATCGCGAAGCAAAAATCGAACCCTGAAACCGCCCCGATGCTAGAACGCATCGAGACCGAATCTACGCGGCTAAACGAAATGATCTCGCGCATCCTGATGCTCGCGAAGCTTGAGAGCGGCAGCGACGATTACGAACACCGGCGTTTGGATCTCGCGGAACTTGTCAAAGATGTCGCAGCCGACGCTGATTTTGAGGCTCAGGCGAAAGGGAAGGTCGTAGAGGTGTCGTCAGCAGATAAATGCATGGTGATGGGCAGTGAAAATCTGCTGCGGAGCGCGATAGAGAATGTTCTGCGTAATGCGGTGAGATACACGGCGGACCGGACGGTGGTTGACGTTTCGTTGACGTTGAACAACGGCCATGCGGTCTTAAAGGTGTCGGACCATGGCGGCGGAGTGCCCGCCGACGAACTGGCTAATCTTTTCCGCCCGTTCTATCGCGTTGGCGAAGACCGGACGCGAAGGACGGGAGGCATTGGCCTGGGGCTTGCAATCGCAGAACGCGCGGTGAAGGCGCATAAAGGCACGATCGCAGCGTCGAACTTTAACGGCGGGCTGCAGGTCGAAATCGAGCTCGATACTATTTAACGATTTGATCGCGGCATTTAAGCCGAAACGAAAATTTGCCGCAGATTTACGCGGATTACGCAGATATAAGAAATTTTCTTATCCGCGTCATCTGCGTGAATCCGCGGCGAAAGTTCCTTGGGCCTTATGACGCCGAGTTCCTTGCCGCGATAAAAGACCTTACCGCGAGCACGACGAAGATCAAACAGATCACTGACATAGCAAGTTGCGAAACAACGGCGGCACTGAGCGTGAATTCGCTGATCTTCGACATTATCCGGCCGAACGGCAGGATAAATCCGAGCAGAGCGACGACGACGGCGGCGTGCATCAGGTGTTTTCGCATCGATTCGTTCGAGGCGAGGTGCCCGAGCACCATTATCACGATGCCGAACGCGGCAGGAATCAGGGCCGTCAGGCTCGCGTTGCCGTTATAAAACCCGTAACCATAGCCCACCGCTCCGACGAGGATGAGCAATCTTCCAAACCAAATTGCAGTTGATGGCATAATTTCCTATTTATTATGAATCGGCAGGACGATCGCCGATGGAGTCTTTCCTCCGTAGAAGATCCGCTGTGTCGCCTTTCTAAACGCGCTTGCGTTCGCCTGTTTCGGATTTGCAAGGAATTGCTGCGGGCTGCGGGCGACGAGCGGAAACCACGTACTTTGTTTTTGGACCATTATCCGATGTCCTTTTTTGAAGGTGTGGGCGACGCCCGGCATTGTGAACGCGAGCTTCGTTGGGGCATTCGGAGTGAGCGGCTGAGGCTTTTCGAAGCCATTTCGGAATCTCGCCGGCATCGGCTCGCCACGCAACAGCATTTGGTAACCGCCGGGATTAAATACGCTCCATGCCGAGTTTTGCGGGGGCCTTTGATTCGCGGGAAAACTGTAATCATCAGGGAAAACGTCGACCAGTTTGACGACAAAGTCAGAGTCCGTGCCGCTTGAGGCGACAAAGAGCGACGGTTTAATATCGCCGGTGACGGTAATGTCCTCAGTGAGGATCTCGCTCTGGTA
>JANLTF010000446.1:0-8935 GCA_031362825.1 Acidobacteriota bacterium
GCCGCTGCTGGCGAGATTTGGCCAGGCCAAGGTCAGCTTGCCCGGCGGCTGCGCCATCGGAACGCGGCCTATCGATCTGCATCTAAAGGCTTTTGAGCAATTGGGAGCCGTCGTTTCGCTAGAATCAGGCGATGTCGTCGCCCGTGCTCCGAAAGGCCGTCTGGTCGGCAACACCATTGAATTCGAAAAGGTCACGGTCACCGGAACCGAGAACGTAATGATGGCCGCCAGCTTAGCGATCGGCAAAACGACGATCAAAAATGCCGCTCAGGAACCCGAGATCGACGACCTCGCCGAGTTGCTGAACAAGATGGGAGCCCGCATCAAAGGTGCCGGGACTTCGGTCATCGAGATCGAAGGCGTCGAGGCACTCGGCAGTGCCGAGCACACCATCATACCCGACCGCATCGAGACCGGAACCTTTATCGTCGCCGCAGCGATCACCGGCGGCGAACTCGAAATCAAGAGCTGCGATCCGTCGCATCTGACGGCCGTGATTGCGAAACTTCGCGAAGCCGGAGTCGATATCGAGGAGCTAAATCAAAGCACGCTTCGCGTCAAACGCTCGAGCGGCGGCCTCAAGGCCGTCGACGTCACGACCGAGCCGCATCCGCTCTTTCCCACCGACATGCAAGCCCAATACATGGCCCTGATGACGCAAGCCCGAGGCGAATCAAAGGTCGTCGAGACGATCTTCGAGAACCGTTTCATGCACGCGTCCGAGCTGATCCGCATGGGCGCCGACATTCAGATCGCGGGCAATACTGCCGTCGTTCGCGGTCCGTCGCACCTGATGGGAGCCAAGATCATCGCCTCCGACCTGCGAGCGTCCGCCTCGCTGGTTCTCGCCGCACTGTGTGCCGAGGGCGAAACGCGTATCGACCGCGTCTATCACATCGACCGCGGATACGAGACCATCGTGCGAAAATTGCGTTCGTTGGGTGCCGATATCGAACGCGTTCAGGACACGTCAGGTAGCGTTCACGACACAACGGCTTGAGACTAATTTAACTATTCTGGACGGCGTATGATTTAATTGAGTCATCTTATGGCTAAGATGGACTGTATTTTTTGTAAAATAGCGGCCGGCGAGATACCGTCGGCAAAGGTTTTTGAGGACGATCGCTGTCTCGCGTTCAACGACCTCTCGCCGCAGGCCCCAACGCACATCCTGATAATCCCGCGTAAACACGTCGACTCGCTCGATAAGGCCAGAGAATCGCAGGAAGATCTGCTCGGCCATCTTTTGCTGACGGCGGCCGATATTGCCCGGTCAAAGGGCTTCGCTGACGATGGCTATCGCGTCGTAATTAACACGAACCGCGATGGCGGCCAGACCGTTTTTCACCTGCACGTTCACTTGCTCGCCGGACGGCCGTTCACCTTTCCGCCGGGATAATACCATATTTTTATTCATTGTTTTATGAGAAGATCTGCGTTTTTTGTCATATTTTTACTCACGTTTTCGATGCAGTTCGGCTGTAAGAAAGCCGCTGTGAACGCAAACACCGGGGAGAACGCTACCGTTGCGACCGTCTCACCATTCGCCGAGATGACCGACGCAAACGCCGCCTTTGCCGAGGGCAACCGGCTGTTTGACGACAATCAGACCGAACTCGCGATCGAGGCCTACAAACGCGCCGTCGAGATCAATCCAGATTTTGCCGAGGCCTATTTCAAAATGGGCATCGCCTTTGCCCTGATCGAAAAAGAAGCCATGCGAACCGGAACAGGCGAGATCGTCCCCGGCGAGACAACGGCCGGGAACAAAACGGTCAAACCAAATTCGGAGAAGATGTTCGAAAAAGCAGTCGCGGCATACAGAAAATTGATCCGCGATTCGCCTGATGACGCGGTTTCACACTTCAACCTCGGCCGTGCCTACAACAAACTCAACAAAGACGAAGAGGCGGAAAAATCATTCGAAACCGCCGTCAAGCTTAAACCCGATGAGGTCGAGTACCTTTCCGAACTAGGCAGTGCCCGCATAAAACTCGCTAAATATCACGAAGCCCTCGTCCCCCTCAAAAAAGCGCTCGAACTCGACCCCGAAAACGCCGAGGCCGAAGAACTCCTCGAGGACGCCCAAGCCGGAGCCAAACGCGTCGATTACAATCAACCCGACAACACAAACACGGCCAAGAAGCTGACCTCAAACTCGAACGCCAACTCGAACGCAAACGTCAGCATAGCCGGAAATTCAAACACCGCGACGAAACCGGCAAACACCGACACAAAACCAAAGGTCGAGACCAAGCCGAAAAAAGACGAACCGAAAGACAAGAAATTAGATCGTCCGGGTGGCTCAAAGCGGCCATAGTGTTTCGAAAATATACACGCCGTTAAGGACGTGTATCAACTTGACATTGGCATCTACAGGTCGCAAATTAACGTGTGCGGCTTGGTTATTATGCAGATCGAACTCGAAAATTCCCCGACACTCTCACCCGAACGGCGGGCCAAGATGCAGGACGCACGAGAGTCGATAATCTATCGTTTGTCCCGCGATCTGCCGACTGATATCGACCTCGAGCGTTTCCTGAACGTTGTTGTCTCCGAGGTCGGCCGAATGCTCGACGTTGACCGTTGCGATCTTTTACAGCTCGGCGACGGAAAAGAGCTAAAGATCAGCCATGAGTGGCGAAAGGACAGATCGGTGCCGAAAAGTGAGGGCACGACCATCCCGTTTGACGCCGCCAATCTCGCCGAGCGTTTTGACATCGCAAAACCTGTCAGGATCAACGACACTTCAAAGACCAAGGACGCGACACTCAAATTCTTTACTAAAGCCCTTGAGACAAGATCTCTGCTGATAATTCCGATCCGTCTTCGCGATAAAGTACTCGGAATATTGGGCTTACATGACACCCACAATCCGCGGGTATGGCTCGACGAAGAGGTCGCGTTTCTCGAATCGATCGCCCAGCAGCTCGCCATCGGTTATCAATACACGAGTCTCTACGTCACGCAAGAACAGGAAACGCGTCGGACTAACGCGCTACTTGAGATCGCCAATACGCTCAATTCGTCTTCGGATTTTAAAGAAGTATCGGCCGATGTTTTGGAACGTGCGATCGGCCTCGTTGGCGCGGATTATGGAGCTCTCGGCGTCCTTGATCAATCAGGAAAACGCATCTCGCTCGCGTCGTTCAAATCTGCCGAAGGCATCAAGCTAGGCAAGATCCTGAAGATGATCGAGCAGTACAACAAATCGCTCGATGTCGATTCGTTTTCAGCCCTCGGGGAATTGCTCCGCGATGGCAAGACGTTGCGGCTCGTAGATTCGCAGTTGCCGTTTGCGATCCGTTTGTTCTTTAACACACAGCTCGGCGGCAAGGCGGCATTGGTCACGCCCGTACACGTCGCTGGCAAAGCGTTCGGCCTCCTCGGATTTGTCTGGAGCAAGGAAAGCACCTTTGCCGATCACGACATCGCCCTCGTCGAAGGCATCGCTGACCAAATCGGCACTGCGTTAGAACGCGATCAACTCTCGGCCGAGGTGATGCGGCTCAAGAGCGAACTTCACCAACGCCAGAGTGAGATCGTCGGCCAGGCCCCGTCGATCAGGCGTGCGATCGAGTTGGGTTTGAACGTTTCCGACACGAACACAACGGTCCTGATCACAGGCGAATCCGGCACCGGCAAGGAACTGATCGCTAACCTCATCCATTACAATTCTGGCCGCGAAAACCGGCCGTACGTCAAGATAAACTGCGGTGCGATACCCGAGACGTTGCTCGAATCTGAGTTGTTCGGACACGAGAAAGGAGCGTTCACCGACGCTCGTTCCCAACGCCAAGGCCGCTTCGAAGAGGCAAACGGCGGCACGCTATTTCTCGATGAGATCGGCGAGATGTCGCTGCAGGCTCAGGTCCGTCTACTCCGCGTTCTGCAGGACGGCGAGTTTACACGTGTCGGCGGCAAGCAACTTCTCAAAACTGACGTTCGAGTCGTCGCGGCCACAAATTCGGACCTTGAAAAGGCGATCGAGGACGGCACATTTCGAAAGGATCTCTATTACCGTCTGTCGGTTTTTCCGATCTCCCTTCCGCCTTTGCGCGAGCGTGCCGAAGACATACATCTGCTCGTTTTTCACTTTCTTGAGAGCTATAAGCAAAAATCCGGACGGTTTATCTCGGGCATTTCGAAAGAAGCCATGCGGGCGTTAGTAAACTACGAGTGGCCAGGGAACGTTCGTGAACTCGAAAATGCCATTGAACGTGCCGTAATAATAGCGTCCGGCCGACAGATCGAACTTTCCGATCTACCTGAAGCGATCAGCCGGACAGCAGCGGGAGCGATGGCGTTTGTCCGGCAAGAGCGGGCCGCGGCCGCCGGCGAAGGCCGTGCGTTCGGTATCGAGATCGAAATGCCCTCTACCTTCGACGAGATCGAAAAACAGGTTATCGTGGCCACACTCGATTACACCGGCGGCGACAAATCGCACGCCGCCCGTTTGTTAAATATAGGCCGCAAAACGCTTTACCGAAAGCTCGGCGAATACGAGATCGAAAACCTGTGATTTCGCATCGAATTTAGATAAACTTGGAAAAATGGCCATTACAACTCTCACAAAAGTTGAGTTTGCCAGATCGGAGAAATTATGAAACTTCAACTTTCCCGCCTCGCCGCATTCATATTCCTCATAGGAGCTACCCAAGCTTTCGCTCAGAAGCCGGCAGCATCGCCGACACCGGCACAAGATGAGACCGTCAAGGTATCGACTTCGCTGGTCCAAATGGATGTCGTTGTCACGGATAAAGACGGGACCGTTGTCACCGGCCTGCGGCCTGAAGACTTTACTATCACTCAGGACGGAAAACCGCAGAAGATAACCGGTCTGACATTCGTTGATTCCGCCACGTCGGAAAGAACTCGCCTTGAAACAAGAGAGCAAAAGGCCGAAAAAAAAGTAGTGCCGACGCCGGCGGCGAATGTTCGATCTAAGCAGGGTCGTGTTATCACGTTTGTGGTCGACGACGGCAACTGCCTCGCGTCAAGCGGAAGTCTGGCGATGATGCGCGACGACATGAAGAAATTCATCGATAAAAAGATGCTGCCTGACGACCGCGTCGCGATCTATCGAACGCGCGGCGGAGCCAGCCTAATGCAGATCTATACGTCTAACAAAGAGGTCTTGAAACGGCAACTGAACAAGATCATCATTATCGCCGAGAACGGCTGCGGCAGTGCGTTTGACTCGCTGCGGGACAATTCTACTCTGAAAACAACGGGCTCAGGAGCCCAGACGTTTGAGAACGAAGAGACCAAACAGTCTCGCAAAGATAACGAAGATCGCGAACGTCGCAATCAGGTAACCGGAACACTCGGCGTTCTAAATTTTGTCGTTGACCGGCTAAAAAATGCCCCGCAGCGTAAAACGCTCTTTTTACTTTCCGACGGCATCATCGCAAAATTTGATTCCGACACTAACGACGCCCTTCGCGAACTCGCCGACAAGGCTGCCCGTGCCTCTGTTGTAATAAATACGGTGAGCGCAAAAGGCGTAACAATTCCCGGAATGCTCGAGGCAAGGGACGAGGTGTTGCCGGGAATAGGAAACGGCACCGACAACACAGGCCCCGCACAGCAAGATCGCATCGACGAGGAGATCGCCCTGAATCAAGGCATTGCATATCTCGCTTATTCCACCGGCGGAAAATTCGTCCGAAATAGCAACGATCTCTCGTTCGAGGTCGCTCGCGTGCTTGATTCGACCACGGGTTACTATCTAGTAGGTTACGAGCCGGACGAAGAGACTTTCAAGGGCAAGACCTTTCACAAGATCGACATTCGCGTGACACGACCAGACCTTAAAGTAAATGCCCGTAAAGGATTTTACGGCAAGACTGACAAAGAAACCCAGATCGTTTACAAGACGCCGGACAGCCCTTTGTTTCAGGCGATCAGCGCTCCGTTTGACGAGAGCGGGCTCGATATTCGTATGACTACGCTGCTCGGAAGGGATGCGTCGTCGGCCAATTTTCTCAGGACGATCTTTCACGTAAAGGGCAGCGACATTACATTCACGGACGAAGCAAACGGCGAGAAAAGGGCCGTCTTTGATGTGGTAGCCGTCGTCCTCGACGAAAAAGGAAAGATCGCCGAAGAATTTAACAGGACCTATCCGATCCGTGTTCCGGCCCGGGGCGTTGCGACTGTTCAAAAGAACGGCCTTGATTTTTCGACCGACATCGCGCTCAAAAAAGCTGGTGTGTACACACTCCGCCTAGCGGTTCGTGATAATAACTCAAAGCGTCTCGGCACCGCGGGAGATTTTATTGAGATTCCAAATGCCAAGAGCGACAAGCTGTCAATCTCGGGCCTGATCACGCCTGAGCTAGCTCAAGATGGCAAGCCAAAACCGATCGTAGCCCGGCCCGTAAACGCCGCGTTCGCGCCAGTTTTTTCGATGGCCGCCCCGTCGATCAGGCAGTTTCGCGTTGGATCGGCGGTGCCTTATGTATTTACGATAAATAACGCACGCCCAGACAAAGCCATGGGCCTCGCCAACCTTACAAAAGAGGTTCGCCTATATCGCAACGGCGATCTGGTCGACACCGAAGCCGAAAAGCCGATCGAGATGGCTGGTCGTCAGGCCGGACCGAGCTTTGAGGAGTTTGCATTGAAACGGCTCGACAGCAGTTTCTCGCCTGGTGAATACGCATTGCAGGTGATAATCCGCGATAAGGTTACAAACCGGGTGTCGTCGCAATCGATCGATTTTGAGATCGTTGACTGATTTGGGTCTATGTCTTCTAACACGAAAGAGTGGATAACGGTCGCTGTATTTTTCATCGGCTTTTTTGCGTTTACTATCGCCGAAGCATATTGGCTGAGTCGGAGCGATACGGCTAAGCGCGGCCGATTTTTCGCGTTCGCGTTTGTATCCAACATTTTTAGTGTTTCTGTTGGCTTTTTTGTTTCATTCATCATCTTTGGCGTCTTAATGGCCCTCGCCTGGGACGGATCGCTTGAGAAGATCCCGAGCGATTCTGCCGGAATTTGGACTGCAGTTGCGGTGGCCGCCGTCTTTCCGATTCTGTTGCTGACTCTCGCAAAACGGCTTTTGTTCCGGGGATTAAAACTCGCTGACGTGACGCGTCCGTGGCTTTATTCGGTCGCCGCGTCACTTCTTTTCTTCGTTGTTGTTATCGGTCTGCCGTTTCTCTTTGTCTATTTCACCTAAGTGTATGGATGTGATCGTCGGCACCGCCGGACATATCGACCATGGCAAAACGGCCTTGATAAGGGCCCTTACCGGCGTTGACACCGACCGACTTCCCGAGGAAAAACAGCGGGGAATAACGATTGATCTAGGTTTTGCCGAGCTGACCATCGGTGACACACATTTTGGCTTCGTCGACGTTCCCGGGCACGAGCGGTTCGTAAAGAATATGCTCGCCGGAGCCTCGGGAATCGATTTTGTTCTCCTTGTCGTTGCGGCGGACGAAGGCGTGATGCCGCAAACCCGTGAGCATTTTGACATCTGCCGTCTTCTCGGCGTCGATCAAGGCATTATCGTTCTCACCAAAACCGATCTCGCGGATGCTGAAACGCTTGATGTCACAAAACTAGATGTCGCCGAACTTGTCGAAGGCACACCATTCAAAAACTCGCCGGTGGTATCGGTAAGTTCCAGGACCGGCGACGGACTCGATAAACTTCGAGACGCTTTGGTTCAAATCAGCGGCGGTTTACGGCCTCGAATTAGCAATCTGATCACGCGTCTGCCGATCGATCGTAGCTTCTCTGTTAAAGGGTTCGGTGCCGTTGTCACCGGAACACTTGCCTCTGGACGCATCGACGAAGGCGCCGAAATGGAGTTGCTGCCAGATCTGGCAAAGGTTCGCGTTCGCGGCATTCAGGTTCACGGCAAGAGCGTAAAAACTGCTTCACCCGGGCAACGCGTCGCCGTCAATCTCGGCGGGATCGACTACCCAAAAGTGACACGCGGAATGGTGCTCACGGAGCCCGGCATTCTACAACCTACGCAGATAATTGATGCGGAGATCGAAGTTTTACCTGACGCCGAAAAATCGCTTCGCACACGCCAACGCGTCCGGATCCATCTCGGCACGGTCGAAGTCCTCGCGAGAATTCAGGTTCTGGGCGACGAACGCGCCATCGTGCCCGGCGAACGCGGATTCGTTCAGATCAGATTCGAAGCTCCCGTTGTCGCAGTTATCGGCGAGCGTTTTATCATTCGGAATTACTCACCGCAGATAACATTTGCCGGCGGTTCGGTACTCGACAACAGTGCTGCGAAACACCGACGCAAAGATCTCGATACAGTTCTTAAGTTTCTGGCCGGGTTAAAGCGGCCCGATGGACCGGGTTCTCTCGTAGTCACATATATAGGAAATACGGGCCCATCCGGGCTTAGTTTTTTGGACCTACAGGCACGGACCGCTTTGCAAAAAGATTTTCTGACGGCGGCTGTAAATGAAAATATTGCTTCGCTAACCATTGTCGATTGTGGTGGCGTCTATCTCGCTGCGGCTAAGTTCGCTTCGTTTTGCGGTCGTACAGTCGCGGCGGTCGAGAATTTTCACGGTCGCGAACCGCTGTCGAAAGGAATGCCGCGCGAAGCTCTGCGCGAAAGTGTTTTCGCCTTCCTGCCGAATGATGTTTTCCAAGCGGTCGTTACCTCACTCGAGTCCTCCGGCAAGATCTCAGCCGACAAAGATATTGTCCGCATCGCGGCACATAATGCAATCCTGTCCCCCGCAGAGACGTTATTGCGAAAAAAATTGCTTTCGATTTATACCGACGCCGGACTAGAAGTCCCAAAATTCGACGAAGCTCTGACGGAGGCATCCAACGCTGCAAAACTAGACCTGCAAACGGCGAGAAATCTCTTTGCACAATTTCTTGATTCCGGAGAAATTGTTAAAGTTACGGATGACTTCTATTTTGCAAAAAGTGTGATCGT
>JANLTF010000465.1:0-4579 GCA_031362825.1 Acidobacteriota bacterium
CGGCTCGAATCGACTCATAGGAGTACCGCATCGATTCAGAAATTTGTTCTCCGCTCGAAGTTTTACATTTCCATCGGTGCCACCGATTCGCGGCAATTCCGCTGAATAGGTGCGGTTCGGTTGAAAAGCCGCTCCAAGTCCTGTCATTCGTGTACTCCTCACGGAGGCGCGGTTCTACGAGCACGATCTTCTGCTTGAGATCAGTAGATTGGATAAGGTGCAACGCGAGACTCAAACCCGCACACCCTGCACCCGCAATGAGAATGGAACCCGACTCTCTGATCATTTAGACCTTATTATAGCCTCTCCCAAGTCAATTGAGACTGGCCTTAGGATAACGACCAGCCTCTGAATCCATTTACGATCAACGACTAGGCTGGTGATGCAGCGTCCGACAGGCTTGACCCCGCGACCTCATCTTCCAACTCGCTCTTCTGGCGAGCAATGAGATAGATAACGAGGCCATATCCAGCCTTCGCAGTCACATCTGCGATCGAATATCCAATTTGAATCGCTACCTCTCCACCGGCGGTCATGCCTGTCAGGTTCTTTATCGCAAATACAATCGGATAGAAAGCCCATGTGACCAAAATCACGATACGAGCAGTCGAAATTAGGCCTCTCACCGCTTGAGGCTGTCGCTCCAAGGCGTTGCCGAGCTCTATGAAAAGGACGTACAAGGTGTAAAGGAAGGGAACCATACTTAGCGCCCAGAAAATCCACCTTGTTCCCGAATCTGCCGAAACCTCGCCTGGGTATCCTAGAGCGATCATGAGAGCGGTCGCGATCACCAATTTGGTCAAAAGGGTTCGGCTTTCACTCCGCTTCAGTGCAAGTACAGCTACCAGTTCCACCATCAAGAGTGGTACCGTGATAAACCAATCGGCGTATCGGTAGAAGTCATTAAAAGGTTTACCACTCGCAATGTAATTGGCAACGGCCCCAATCTTTTCAAGAGTGTAGGCCGCCATGAACGAATCATAGATTCGCAAATAATGGTACGTTGCTATAAAACAGACGAGGCCACTTACGACCACGGCGATCCGGTATCGTTTGTTGACTCCCGGGCCAATGAAAAAGAATAATGATGATGCTGCGAGAGTCGCGATAGCGAAAGAAAGAAAGTTTGAAACTAACGAAAATTGTCCGACTGAAAGTTCAGGTAACATGTGTCCTCCAAGGTGATGGTTTAACGCAGTTACACGATGATCCCAAAGGGTTACTGAAATCACTGTCGAGTCTGGACCTGTTAACTGATTGGCCGAGCAAGATCTCTTATTCGTCGAAACACTTTTCAGCTAACCGAAAACTTGGAATCGATAATAGGCCTTGCGACACTCAAGATGCTCCCGCCGGGAAAACATCAACCGAATAACTACGTACGAAAGTTGTTTCGTCGCATAACCATGATTGGATGCACTCGTGGGGAAAAACAATAATACAAGCGAAGTTGAGACCACCAAGAATCAACTCCGTCGCGTTTTTTGACCGAGAAGGACCCTAACCGACAACGGTGCCAAAGAGTTTGCCGACACCGGCCGTTACGGCCATCGCAATCGCTCCCCAGAATAGCACTCTGAGCGATCCTCTTATCATTCCGGCCCCGCCGGCCTTTGCTGCTACTGCACCTAAAAGAGCGAGGAAAACCAGTGAACTAGCCCCGACAGCCCAGATCATGACGGTAGTTCCCCAAACCATTTTTGTAAACGGCGTAAACCACGTAACGAGCAGCGGGAGTGCTGCTCCGACCGAAAACGCCGCTGCAGAAAACACCGCCGCCTGCAGTGGGCGGGCACTCGTCACCTCCGAGATGCCGAGTTCGTCGCGCGTATGTGCACCAAGGGCGTCGTGTGCCATCAGTTGGGTGGCCACCTCCGTCGCAAGCTCCGGCTTCAGGCCTCGGCCCTCGTAAATGGCGGCAAGTTCGCGAAGCTCAAATTCGGGCTCTGCCTCAAGGTGCTTTTTCTCAAGTTCGATATCGGCTTTTTCCGTGTCGGCCTGAGAATAGACCGAGACATACTCGCCCGCAGCCATCGATAACGCTCCGGCGAACAAACCAGCAACACCCGCCAGCATCACCGCCTCATGCCCCGACGCAGCCGCAGCCACACCGATAACCAGCGACGAAGTCGAGACAATACCGTCATTCGCCCCCAAAACAGCGGCCCGCAGCCAGCCGACACGGTGCGACCGATGCATTTCGTTGTGGATCATTGCAGTTTTCCCATCCAAAGACAGGATAACCTATTGGTGGTATTTTGAGGAAAGATTCTCGCGGCCCCAGCGAAGCGTCGTCGCCATCCAAACTAGCTCGTCGAGGAAACCGACAACGCGTTCGTTGTACGCCTCGTCGAGCAATCTGCCATCATCGTCAAATTTCGACTTAATATTAGGAAAATTGAGATCGCTGAAAGTCACCGCGAGGCCGAGTTCCCGCACCATTGGAACGCAGGACTCGATCACGCGCGTTCCGCCCCACGGCCCGGCCGAAACGCCCACAAAACCAACAGCCTTATGAATATACTCTTTTAGGAGCAAGTCGAGAACGCTCTTTAGCGCTCCGGGATAGCCATGGTTGTATTCCGGCGTCACAATGACAAGCCCGTCGGCCCTGACGATCGCGTCACGCCACTCGGGAAATAAATGCCCGATCTCTGTCCCATAATGATCTCGCGGCAACTCAAAATCACGCACATCAAAAAGCTGGGTCTCGACATCGTTACGCTCACCCATCTTAGCGCAAACCCAATTCGCGACGTGCTCGCTCTGCCGGTCTTTGCGGTTCGTGCCTAGAAGTAATGGTATGAATAGTTTTCGATCAGTCATCTCTAATTCTATCGATTCGAAGTTCAGATATCTTCATCATTATCACTTACGTCATGAAGTCGGGAAATTTTGAAAAGGCGTTCGAAACGTAGGACATGCAGGATATATACCTTTTTTCCCACGACCTTATAAAATATGCGGCACGGAGGCTCGACAATTTGACGGATAATGTTCGTTTCTATTTCCGGTGCGTACGGCCCGCTTAGAGGATGTTTTCTTAATTGTCGGGTATGAGTGATGATTCGTTTTGCGACGCGGGAGGCGGCTCCCGGGTTATCGTCTGCGATGTAGCCAATAATTTCCTCCAAGTCGCGCTTTGCCGGACCTGTCCATATTATTTCAGCCATTTCGCCAAACTTTCCTCCACTTCGGCCTGAGTGTAAACGTCGCCTTCGGCAAGCGCCCGCTCACCTCTCGCTATTCCCTCCAGAATTTTTGTTCGCGTCTGCTCAAATTCGTATTCGTCAACATCGACAATATATACGCTCGGCAAACCGTGCATCGTGATCATGACAGGTTCTTTGCTACGATTGACTTCGCTAAGGATTTCGGTTGCTTTTCTTTTTAATGTCGTTACGTGTTCCGCTCTCATAAAGTGATACTAAAGTATCACTTCTAAATTTGCAAGCAAAATGTTTCCCTTTATTTTGTGCCGAGAAAGTATACGCTTGGATAAATGATCCCCGACATTCCCGACTTGCGAATCGTCCCCATCATCGCGGCGTGATTGGAATAAACAGTCAAAAAATAACGGTGAGTCGCCGCCTCAACCTTCGAAAAAACGGACGATAGCAGCTCTTTCAGTTCGGTCTCACTAAAACCGGCATGGGCACCTAGTTCGTTTTCGAATTTACCGGCGAGACGTGTTCGCCAGTCGGCGATGTTCCAGCGGATTTTTTCGCGGAGCGATGTATCCTTTCCGCCAATGTATCCGACGATTCTTGAGCGATTTGGTGTGCCGATCCAGAATCCGCCGTCTTTTTTTAAGACGCGGTGCATTTCTCGGAGAGCTAGTTTTGGGTCGTCGATGTGTTCGAGGGCGTGATAGCTGAAGATGTAATCGAAGGTCCCGTCCGCGAACTCAAGCTGCATCGCGTTGCCGGTTTTCAGATCAGCAAACTGTTTTGCGGTCGAGTCGAATTCGTCTTTGAGATCGATTCCGGTCACATCGGCACCCAATTGCTGTGCGAGTATCGCCGCCTCGATGCCCTTGCCGCAGCCAACGACTAGCAGTTTCTCAATTTTTTGCGTGTGTGTAGAACGGATGATCGCCGCAACCTTTTCAGTTTTGCCGTCTTCGAGGTTCGACATGAGGTGTTAGTCGGCACCGAGCACCTGAGCAACGGTCTCTTTCTTCAATCCACCGTTTTTCTTGTTGTAATCGACGAGTGACATTTGTGGGTCGCGCCATGCGTCGAGCAGGGCGGTTTGGTGGACACATTGAATGGTGCAGGTCGGGGCGCACCATTTTTCCGTGTGGTATTCGCGCTTCAGGTCGCCGTGTGTGGATTCGAGCAAAGGGATGCCGGGCGTGCCGCGTTGCTGCGAACACCAGCTGACGATGCCGTCCTCGGCAACGTAAAGGTATCGCGAACCGGCACGGCATTTCCAGACGTGCTCTTTGCCTTCGACGAGATCGTCCTGGAACCAGTTCCAGCGAGCGTAGCTGCGTGCACCTTTGTCCTTGATCTCTTTATAAACTTCTTTTTCGCGGTCCGTCAGGCCTTTGTTCAGCCCGTCGCCGTCATGGATA
>JANLTF010000469.1:0-10039 GCA_031362825.1 Acidobacteriota bacterium
ATCGAGTACGGGATGATGCAATTGCTCGCCGAGACCTACGATTTCATGCAGAGCGTTCTGCGGATGGCAAATACCGAGCTTCACCGCACGTTTTCCGAGTGGAACGGCGGCGAACTCAATTCGTTCCTCGTCGAGATCACTGCCGAAGTCCTCCGCAAGACCGATCCCGCGACCGGCAATCCTCTTGTCTCAATGATCCTCGATACCGCCGGGCAAAAGGGAACCGGCAAATGGACATCGCAGGCCGCGATGGACCACGGAGTTCCTATTCCGACGATCGACGCGGCCGTGTCGATGCGTCAAATCTCTTCGCAAAAAGCTGCGCGAATGATAATTGCCGCAGAGTATCGCGAGATGGGCGTCAGCGCCGATCAGAGCCGTGCCCGCACGTCCACCGGCGAACTCGAGGACGCTTTGTTCTGTGCATTCATTCTCACCTACGCCCAAGGAATGTCTCTGCTCCAACGTGCTTCCGTCGAGAGCAATTACGGCCTCGATCTTGCCGAGATCGCTCGAATTTGGCGCGGCGGCTGTATCATTCGTTCAAAGCTGCTCGAATCGATCCATGCAGCATATTCGCTCGACCCGACGCTCGAGAGCCTCTTGCTCGATAAAACAATTGCCAACCTGCTGCATTCGCGGGTCAGCTCGCTCCGAAAAACCGTCGTCGCCTTCAACGAGAACGGCATCCCGGCCGCCTGTTTCTCGTCCGCCCTCGCCTATTTCGACGCTTTCCGCACCGAACGCCTCCCCGCCAACCTCATCCAGGCCCAACGCGACCACTTCGGCGCCCACACCTACCAACGCACCGACAAAGAGGGCACCTTCCACACACCGGATTGGGAGAAATGATCATTGTCAGAAGCCCGCACGAAGTAACGGCGTAACACTAAACCTAAGGAGAGAATCGACATGCCATATCCAAACATATTCACTAAAGAAGTTTCTGATGAGGTCATTGCGAGATTAAACACTTTGACGCCGGAATCGCAGCGGTTGTGGGGGAAGATGGACGTGGCGAGGATGTTGGCGCATTGTAATGTGGCCTATGATTGCATTTACGAGCCGGGCAAACACCCGAAGCCGAAATTTCCGATGAGCTTTATACTGAAATACATCGTCGCTCCGATGGTCGTCGGCGAAAAACCGCCCAAGAAGAATTCGCCTACGGGGCCGCAGTTCATCATCGCCGACGAACGCGAGTTCGAACGTGAACGCACTCGCCTGATCGACTACATAAACCGCACCAGCGAACTCGGCGCCGACCACTTCGACGGCACCGAATCGCACTCCTTCGGCGTGCTAAATAAAAAGCAGTGGTCGAACATGCTCTACAAACACATCGATCACCATTTACACCAGTTTGGGGCGTAAGCCCAAAGAAATTTGCCACAGATATCACAGAAAAAACGGATAAGAAGTATTAATTCCTATCCGTTTTATCCGTGAGATCGGTGGCAAATTTGCCTACCAGCTAGGGTGCGACGTAGAATTCGATCCAGCCGGAATCCGAAGTTCTCTGAACGCCCGCTGTGAACTGATACATCCAGCGAATGTAAACGGCACCGCTCGTATACATCAAAACCCAACCTGAGTAGTAGATCTGACCGTTGTGGAATTGACCGAACGAGCAGACGAGCCCCGCGACGCCGCCGGTTTCGACTGGTTTGCAGGAATCTTTGTATGTCTTTAGTACCGAATCACCGGCAGAGGTGTAGACTTCGTAGTGCGAACCAGTGTAGGCATAAACCGTACCGTACTTGATGCCGCTGCTCTTCAAATAAAGGTTTGCTGTTGCATCCGGTGCCTTGTATGTGCCGGTCGTTGAGTAGTTGCCGTTTGCTCCGGGGCAGCCGGATTGAACGCCAAGCAACGTGACGCATCCCTGTGCGTTTGCCGAGATCGCCAAAAAACCAACCGCCGCCGTAAGAATTAATGTAAAGATTGCTGTCCTGATCATTGTTTTGTTCTCCTAATTTTTATTTTCAACCGGCCTTTTCTCGGCCTTCACAGTGTTAATGTCGAAAACGGAAAAGTATTTCAGAATTATTTGTTATTTTTTTTAAGGCGACCAAAGATGAAGGGCGTCCCGAGTTCTAAGTCTCAAAGACGCCCTTCTATTAGATAGGTATGACGCGGGTTATCGAGGCCTGTAAGCGATCCAGCCGGTGTCGATCGGCGTCGATTGATTGTTCACCTGCATATTGGTCCACCGCAGATAGACAGTTGCGTCGCGATTGACCAATGCCCAACCCGAGAATGCAAGGCGGCCGCCTACGAAATGGCCAAAGGGGCAATACGTTCCAGAGCGGTCGGCGGTATCCTGGCATCCATCGCGGAAGGTTTTGATTTGGCTGCCGTCCTGATAGACGTTGAGTTCGAAATGGGAACCGTCAAAGGCTGTGACGCGGCCGTAAACGTTTCCCGAATCGTTGTTGACGAGTTCGGTTGTCGCGTTGCCGCCGCTGTTGAGCAATCCGCCGCCCATCGGACCGGGAATTGGACGCTGTGCCTTGGATGTGGTTGAAAATGTACCGATGACGATGGCGACGATTGCGATAATGATTGAATTTTTGAACATTGCTTTTCTCCTCTTTCTGATTTTATTAATAGCGGCGATTCGCTCGCTTCACATTGTTAATGTCAGAAAGAGAAAAGTATTTCAAATTTATTTCCATTCGCCCTGAATCGTGAACGCGGACCAGTAATACGGGGCCGAAAAGCGTTTGCTCTTGGACATGGCGATCTGTGCTTCGCGAAGTGCGGCGGCCGGACGCAGCTTTTTTTCGCCGAGCATTCCCTGATAGAAGTGTTTCATTAGCTCGGACGTCGCTTGATCGTCCACGGCCCATTGGCTCGCGACAATGCGTTTCGCTCCCGCATACATAAATCCGCGTGTCAGCCCGACCAACCCCTCGCCTTTCACCTCTTTGCCAAGAGCGGTCTGACAGGCACTGAGAACGATCAGGTCGGCGCCGAGTTTGAGATTGTAAATATCATTGAGCCGCAGAAAGCCTTCCTGGGGTTTGCCCGTTTTGTCGACGAGCGAGAGTACGATGCCCGACAGTTCGGGATGGACGCTGTTTACAATGCCATGAGTTGCGAAATGGATAATACGGAATTGAGCAAGGCCCGGATCGTTTGCTGCCGCAAGGTTGGCTTCGAAATCGATCGACCGCTTTCGTTCGTTTTCGGGGACAAACGATAAGATCAACGTTGCCTCACGCCGCGTTCCCGGCAGACGCGGTAATATGCCGGATATGCCCGCGTCACGTGTTGCTTTGGCAAGCATCGAATTAGCATCTGGGTCGGCGATTTCGCCGGTTCGTCCGACGCGGGTATCTTTCGTGTCAAAAACGGGATCGGCGAGGACGGCGATCGTCTTGGTCGGGGCAATTTGTCCCGCACGGTCTTCACGAAGAGCCGCTAGCGTTGAGGCCGACGGGAGGTATGTGATCTCGTGATCGGCAACAAGCGGGTTCGCCGAAGCTAAAGTCGTCAACGCCGCAAACGGCAAGTATCCGAGCGATCCGTCGGTAACTATCGCAAGCCGCTTGTTCCCGATTTCCGCCGCCGCCGGCTCGATCAATATCTTGCCAAGATCGGCGGCTGCTTTCTGTGAATCTGCCGGTCCATTGGCCTCTTTCGCTCCTTCATACAGGATCTTCGCTTTCTTGTCGATCTCTGAACGCTTTGGCAATGTGTAGCTCTTGATCGAATTTTGTGAAATTGCCCAAAGATAGCTTCGTTCAACGCCGAGCGAATACTCGAGCAAGACCGTATCCGCGTCTAGCATCTTCTGGATCTCGCCAACGTCCGCCGGTTTGGGCTGCGTCAATGCGGCATATCGTGGACTCTTCGTTCTGATCTCGGCTTGCAGATCCTGATAGAGGTTCGCGATCGTTTGGATCTCCTTCTCGACTGAATCCGCCTTTGACCCGGACGTTAGCGAGCGGCGCTCTTTGTCCTTCGCATTTAGTTCCTTCTGAAGTGCCTTTTCCCGGTCCAACAGCGTTTGGTCGATGCCTTGCCGGATATTGATCTTTGCCTCGCTAAGGGTGTCGAGCAAACTTCGCGCGCGCGAACGCTCGCTGGTCTGTATCGCCATCGCGTCAAATCCTTTGTCCGGCTGCTTAGCGTGCATGCCCATCAGCAGATCTATGTGAAAACGGTAATATTCCTGCACGGATGCAAAATACGCCGAACGAAGTTCCTGCGATGCGAGCGAAGCCCGAATTGAATCGAAGATCGCTAGCGTTTCCTCCGACCACCGCAGTGATTCAGTAAAATTTCCGCGGGCCTTTTCGACTGCCGCAAGGTTCGAAAGCGTACGTGCGTTGCCAAATATGTCGCCAATATCGCGACGGATCTGCAGAGCGAGCATGAAATGATCGAACGCCTTTTGATGGTCGTTAAGGTTGAAATAGAGCCGCCCGAGATTCGATAGCGCGTTTGCCTCACGGGCCGGAGCCTTCAACTCTCGGAAGATCGAAAGGGCCTGTTCGTATAGCGCAAGCGACTTCGCCCGCTCGCCCAACTCATCATACGCACCCGCCATGTTGGCGAGCACACTTGCCTCGCCTAGCCGGTCCCCGACTTTTCTTCTCAACGTAAGTCCTTTACCGTAATTTTCGAGGGCCTGAGGTTTGTCAGCAAGAGATTCGTACGCGGCCGCGATGTTGTTATACATCACCGCTTCACGGCGTTCGTCACCGAGATCTTTGATGATCGGCAGCGATTGCTTAAAGAGTTCGACCGCCCGCAGTGTTTCGCCGAGACTATAATAGACCGCGCCAAGATTGATCAATACGCTAGCCTCACCCGGCCTATCATTGATCGCTCGAACCAACGGCAAGGCTTGGTTGTAATAATTAAGTGCCGCTTGCTTGTCGCCGGTTGCATCGACAGTAAAGCCGAGCGTGACAACCGCGATCGCCTCGAGTTTTTTGTCGTTGATCTCTCGTGCCAGACTCAGGGCTTTTGTGACAGTTTCGATGGCTCGTTTCGGATCGCCCAATTGGGAATAATTTTGACCAACCGAAAGCATCGAATCCGCCTCGATCGCCTTGTTGGCGATGGCACGTGAGATCGCAATTGCCTTTTCGTAATATTCATTCGATCGGGACGCGTCACCGGCGTTCTGCAAGATGGATCCGATGCTTTGTAGCGACTCGGCTTCTCGTGTTTTTTCGTTCAATTCACGCCATATCGTGATGGCGTCTTCGTATTTCTTTATCGCAGCTTTTTGCGAATCGGCTGTTTGCTGTTTCAGGAGAGCTTCGGCATCAGCAACGGCCTTATCGGCTTCGGCCTTTCGATCTTGAGCGAAAGCGGCGAGGGCTGCGAATAGGCAAAAAGCAAGAGTTACGAGTCTGAACTTGATCGAATTTTTCACGTCAATTTCTCCGTTAGGCAACGTTGCCGAAGCAATCCTTATTAGTGGGCGGCTGATTGCCGCGATATTATCAGAAATATCGTGCGGTATCAATTGATATCACAGGGTGCGAAATCGAAAAAACGGCCGGATCGTTATGTCCGGCCGCTCTTCGTTTTGACTATGCTTTGTCAGCGGACCTGATAAGCAAGCCACCCGCTGTCGATCCTACGCTGCTGGCCGTTGGTTACGTCATTCTGGTAGTTTAAAAATACCGCACCGCTCTGAAAGATCTGCGACTGTCCTGAGTATGATGCTCTGCCGTCGTTCTGGAACTGTGTGAATGAGCAGAGCAGTCCGGTGTTTCCCATATCGCTACAGCGATAGATCTTGATCTCGCCGCCGCCGTTCAAATTGTTGATGACCCACGTCGAACCAAACGCCGTGATCGTTCCAAATCTTGCACCGTTCTTTTCAAAAAGGTTGCCGCTCTGTGCATAAGAAGCCACCGTCATGACCGCTGCGAAAAACGCGATCGCCAAAGTTTTACCAAAGATACTGCGAAGTGTTGAGTTGATTGTCATTGTCGTATTCTCCTTTTTATTCCTGAATTTATTTTTAGTTTCGGCCGGGCATTTCCGCCCTTCACTGTACTAATGGCACGAACTGAAAAACGTTTCATAGTTTTTTCAAAAAAAAGTCCCGGTATGTACTGGAGCCTGCGTGTTTACTTAGGTTTTGGCGAGTATTTGCTTGAAAGAAATTGTTAAATAGTTTAGATTTAGGCTCATTCGTAGAACGCGTGGAACGGATCCGATGGAGACTGAGCGCCTATTAAAGAAGGACTGGGAAGTAACGCCCGAAGCTTTTGAAAAACTGCTGGCGTGGCTCGATACCGACATTGAGGCTGCGGCTGACAAATATGAACGTGTTCGCCAAAAGCTGATCAAGCTATTTAAGTGGCGCAACTGCATTCCTGAAGAAGAATACGCGGATGTAACTATCAACCGCGTCACGCGCCGTGTTTGGGAAAACACGCCGGTCGATGTCACGGATCCTTATCTCTATTTCCACGGTATTGCCCTAAATGTGATCCGCGAATTCTGGCGGAAAGAGCAAAAACACAAACATACAGACATCGACGAATTTGACGCGTCGTTGCCGGTCGCAAAACACACCGAACAGCTCCTGGACGAAGAAGAAGAGCACAGCACGACCGCTCATCGATACTCTTGCATGCAGGATTGCATTCGCGAACTACCCGATGACAATAAAGAGCTGATCGTCGCCTATCACAACGGCGACAGTAAGAAAGAGATAAGAAAAACGCTGGCGGAAAAACTGAAAGTGCCGATCAATGTACTAAGAATCAGAGCATGCCGCATACGGGAATCGCTGCAAAAATGCGTAACCGGCTGCATGAAGGCGGCCCGTAAGACGCGCCCGGCCTGATTTTTTGCGTAATTATTTGAAATGTTTTTCGTTTTTTGACATTAACTAGGTGAGATTGCGGCTTTCGAACCGCCTCATTAGTATGATGAACACCCAAGACGACATATTTAAGCGGTATTTGCTCGATGATGCGACCGAAGACGAACGCATTGCGGTCGAGGAGCGCTTCATTACTGACGACGCCGCATACGACGAGATGCTGGCGGTCGAGGACGAACTTTTCTACGAATACAAAGAAGATGAGCTGACGCCAACCGAACGAGCGGTTTTCGAACGCAAATTCCTCGCTACTCGCGAAGGCCGCGACCGCCTCGCGTTTGCCGGAGCGTTTCTTGAGACCACAGCGGATATTGCACGACAGAAATCGTTCGCGGTTGCTCCTGAGGCTCAGCCGGGCATTTTGACATCGATCGCCGCATTTTTCAGTTTTGGTAAAGCAATGAAGTTCGGCATGGCCGCCGCCGCTCTCGTTCTATCTATCGGAGTCATCGGCCTCTTAATTCAAAATCAGCGAATGCGTAATGATCTCGCCGCCGTTCAGCAGCAAAACGATGCCGAAGAACGCGAGAGGGAGGCCCAGCTTGCCGAAAAACAGCGTCAGCAAAAAGAGATCGAGGACCAGCTAAACGCCGAACGTGAAAAAACAACAGCAAGCGAAGAACGCATCAAGGAACTGGAATCCGAGAAAAATAAGCTCGAAAACGAGATCAACGAACGCCGCCGCGTGATCGACCGCTCCCCAAACGTCTCTCAGCCCGGCGGACAGCGGACGATCGCAACTCTCGTCATCTCGCCCGGCCTGTTCACCCGCAGCGACGGCGTACCGATGAACCGCGTCAAGTTGTCTCCCGCCGCAACTTCGCTACGTGTTGCTCTTAGGCTGAAAAATATAAATCTTGCTGACTACACGAGCTATACGTTAAATGCAACGGCCGTCGATTCCGGCAACACGATCTTGACACGCAGCGGCCTCCGTCCGGGTGGCCGTTCGAAAACTCTCTCGCTGAGCATTCCGGCAAACACTCTCTTACGAGCCGACTACGCGATCACCCTAAGCGGCGTAACCAAGACCGGCGAAACCGAAGAGATCACGAAATATTATTTTAGTGTTGATAAATAGGAATTAACCGCGAAAAACGCGAAATATACGAAAAAAAGACAATCCGATTTTCGTTTCTTCGTGTATTTCGCGGTTAAGTTCCTAAGCCTTTTGTTCCACGATCTCCCAAGCGTGTTCGGCCTTTAGGAGTTTGGACATCAGGGAAGCGTGAACAGCATGGCCGCTCTTCTCGGCAGTTATTTTTCCTTCAACATGCATTCCGAGCAACGCGAAATCACCGATTATGTCGAGGATCTTGTGGCGGACGAATTCGTCATCAAAACGCAATGGCGTTTCGTTAAGCATTCCGTCGGCGGTGAGCACGATGGCGTTGTTGAGCGATCCGCCAAGAGCGAGATTTGCCTTTCGCAGCATTTCGATCTCGTGTGTGAATCCAAAAGTGCGGGCCGACGCGATCTCGCGGCCGAATGAACCGTTCTTAAAAACAAAATTCAGATGCTGCCGCTCAATAAAGGGATGCGAGAAGTCGATAACGCAGTCGATCTCATAATTCTCCGCTGGTTCGATCGACATCTTACGGTCACCCAATTCGACTTCTACGCGGTCGAGTATTCTAAAGACATGCCGCGGCGAATGTTGTTCGACGATTCCCGTTTTATTAATCAATTCGAAAAAATCCTCGCTCGAACCATCCATGATCGGAATCTCGATATTGTCGAGTGCAATAAAACAATTGTCCACACCGCTGCCCCGCAATGCCGAGAGCAGATGTTCGCATGTCGATAAAACAACGCCGCGCCGCATCAACGTCGTCGCGTACGAACAATGCGAAATATATTCGACCGACGCCGGTATTTCAAAATCGTCGAGATCGGTTCGAACGAATATATAACCCGTATTCTCCGGCGCTGAACGCAGCGTCATATTCACGTCCACCCCCGTATGTAGCCCGACGCCGGTGATCTCAATAGGTTTTGCGAGGGTTGTTTGATTCATTTGCCGCAATTCTTTATACAATCCCCGTGCCAGCTAGCGTACCAAGTTAATCATTGTATTTTTTTGTGTTCCATCCGTGTTATCTGTGGTAAAAATCTCTTCTATGTTGCATTACCTCCACATTGATGTCTCGTATTTACTAATGACGATTCACGATTTACAATTAGTCAGTAATTATGGCAATAGAAACCGCCGGTCAAAAGGCCGCGAAGATAACAAAGATACGGATTGAAAATGTATCGACGCTGACACTGCCGAAAGACACCGAGGCGACGATGAACAAGATCCTCGATTTTCTGCCAGTTGAACAGTATCGCGGTGTAGAGAAGATCAAACTCGTCGATTTCATTAACGATCCGCGTCTCAAGAACATGGACGTTCCGCTCAAGGGAGATCTGCCCGGGCTTTATCATCCGCGAGCAGGGAATCAGGCTCCGTGGTTTGAGATGTCGATGGGAGCTTTGCTGCAGCCGACCGAGAAGTACATCAAGCGGTTCATGGCGAAAAGCGGTTTCAAGGGCAACATCGCCGGTCTGATGTTCTCGCTCGTCGGCCAGCACTACTACTTAACGCAGAAGCATTCGATCAAGCGAACAGCCCTCGAACCCCAGATCCGCCAGTACGCCGAGAAGAATCTAAAGATTTGGAGCGAAAAGCAGAACGAGGGGAGCTTCCGTGCAAAGCTATTCAAACCCATCCGTCCATACCTCGAACGCTGGGCAAAATGGCTCAATAAAAAGGCAGCGGATGCTAAGAAGTAGGATTTTATCGCGGCCAAAAGGCACAAAAAGCACAAAACAAGGAAAATGCTTTTTTGCGTCTTTTGTGCCTCTTTGGGGCCAATTAAAAATATGAATTATTGGATGGTCAAACAAGAGCCGACGGCTTATTCTTGGGACGATTTTGTCAAAGAGGGCAAGACTGATTGGACCGGCGTGCGCAATTTTAAGGCGAGGCTTTTTCTCAAAGAGATGAAAAAGGGAGATAAGGTGTATTTTTATCACTCGGTCGTTGGCAAAGAGATCGTCGGGATCGCGGAGGTTTCGAAAGAAGCATTTCCCGACCCGACCGACACGGCGTGGCACGCGGTCGAGTTAACGCCGTCAAAGCCGTTAAAGAGGCCAGTAACGCTCGTCGCGATCAAGGCAAACCCCGTG
>JANLTF010000483.1:0-7360 GCA_031362825.1 Acidobacteriota bacterium
GTTCCGGCAAAGAGATTTGCCGGAACCTTTTTTTATGCGGTTTTGAATTCGTCGAGGGCTTCGAAAACCTCCAACGCGTATTTTACGTTGTTGAAGGGTGCCGAAACCTGAACCCCTTGGATCTCATCGCGAACCTCAATAAGTGATTCGCGGGCGATGGCGATGCCTTCTTCGCGGGCATCTTCCTTTGATTTGTCTGAAGCGATCCGCATTCTGTCAAGGATCTCGGGTGTGACCTCGACGCCGGGGACCTCGTTGTGGAGGAATTCGGCGTTTCGAAAGCTAACCAGCGGCCAAATACCGGCAACGATCGGTATGCGGACGTGCTCGATCATGCCGAGGAAGCGTTTTAATTGAGCGGTGTCGAAGACCGGCTGAGTGATCGCGTATTCGGCTCCGGCCTCGACCTTCCATTCGAAGCGTTTGATCTCTTCTTCCATATTCACGGCTCCTGGATTTACGCCGACGCCGATGGAGAATGCGGTCGGTTTGCCGATCGGGTTGTTGCCGAGATCGAGGCCGTGGTTGAGTTTGTTGACCATATTGGTCAGGCCGATGGCATCGATGTCAAAAACGGCGGTCGCATCCGGATACGGGCCCATCTTTGGCGGATCGCCGGTAATAAGCAGCAGATTGTGCAATCCTAAGGCCGCTGCTCCGAGCAGATCGGACATCATTCCGAGCAGATTGCGGTCGCGGCAGCAATAGTGGAGAACCGCCTCAATACCGATCTCGCGTTCGACCAGAACGGCTGTCGCCTGAGCGGACATTCGCGTTTGAGCTCGCGGGCCGTCTGGAATGTTCACGCCGTCAACGCCTTTTTCCTTGAGCAAACGGATCGAATCGAGTGTTTTCTCAGCATCGCAGCCTTTTGGGGGCAGAACTTCGACCGAGGTTACAAATTCGCCTCTCGCGATCTTTGCCGACCAGCGCGAACGCTCAATCGGATCGACGACCTGTACGTCCTCCGGCTTCAACTCAAAGACGGTCGCCGGCTGTTGGACAAAGGCCTTTGCTGTCTGCCGCGGACTGTCCGCCCTAATGGCGCTCGATATCAGCTTGATATGCGTAGGCGTCGTGCCGCAGCACCCACCGACAAATTTCGCACCTACCTGCACAAAACGCCGCGAAAACTCCGCCATATACTCGGGAGAGCCCATGTAGAATTGGCGGCCTTGAACGTCGCGAGGTAAGCCTGCGTTTGGTTGCGCGGACAGCGGCTTCGTGGTGACGGACCGCATTTTTTCTAAAGCATTGAGCAGATGGTTCGGGCCCATTCCGCAGTTAAGGCCGATGACGTCCACACCAAGTTCGTCGAGCTTTTGTGTGAAATGTTCGGGCGTGTCGCCGTAGAGTGTTTTGCCGTCCATCTGGATCGTCATCTGGGCGACGATCGGCAGATCGCTGAGTTCGCGGACAGCTTTTATCGCTTGCTCGATCAGCGGCAGCTCCGAAAATGTCTCAAGGATAAAGAGATCCACGCCGCCTTCGAGCAAGGCTTCTGCCTGTTCCTTAAACATCTCCTTCGCTTCGTCGAACGACGTCGGGCCGAATGGTTCGACACGCAATCCCAACGGCCCGATCGCACCGGCGACGTATGCCTTGTCGCCTGCCGCTTCGCGGGCGATACGGGCTGCAGCGATATTGATCTCGCGGAGTTTGCTCTCAAGGCCATACGGCTGCAACTTGTGCCGCGAGGCTCCGAACGAATTGGTCTCAATTATATCGGCACCTGCGGCGACATATTCTTCGTGGACCTCGCGGACGAGATCGGGCGCTGCGATGTTCAACTCATCGTAGCTGCGATTGATGTATATGCCTTTGTCGTAAAGCCGAGTGCCAACCGCTCCGTCAAATACGTAAACGCCTTCAGCATCAAGTAGATCTCGAAAGTTTTTCATCATTTTTCCCCGGAATCTTCGATTCCAACGTGTTATCTGCGATTTTCGCCTCTTATCTGCGATTATTCGCTGCTATCTGTATCTTTTCACTGTTATATGCAATATTTCTCTGTTATCTGCATCTTTTCACTGTGTTCTGCTACTTTCGGCTGTTATCTGCGATTTTATTCGAAGATATGAATTATTCGGCCGTTTTCTCTTTCTCAAGCGTGCATAAAAAAAGTCCCGCCAAAACAGCGAGACTTTTTCTAAATAGATTTGTCTGTCAGCTGTTTAGCGTATTATTTTACGTGGCCGCAAGTCGCATAACTCACCACAGGTATAGACTAAATAATCGGCCTTTCACGGTTATGTGTCAAGACGACATAAGTGTTCTACGGCCTCGTCGCTTTCTCATCGGGGAGATCGTCGTCCTCGATTACCTTTTCTACAAGAAAATTCAGCTTCCCGGCCTGTTCGGACGTGAGACTCACGCCAAATTGGTTCGCCGCCGTAGCCAGAATCGGGTCGCGACCATTGAATAGTGCAGAGCTCGTGGGAACGATCGGTACATCAGGGACAACCCCGTTATGCTCCAAACGGTTTCCGTCGCTCATAACAACATCCGCGACTGTAACGCTCATCCATAACGGATACGGACTCAACTCGAATCCCAGCGAGTCGGTATCAATTAACGGAATCTGTGTACTCGTCATCACGGAACCAGAACTGATATCTCCAAGTATCGTTCCTCGTTTCTCTATCTGGATCACGCGCGAAAATACCTCCGAGGCTGAGGCAGAATCGCTATCGATCAAAATCGCGAGGTCTCCCTTGAAAAGTTTACCCTCCCGAATCTTTGTAATGCGGGTCTCACTTTTCTTACGACTGATAACATCCGCCATTTTGACCGGACGTTCAAAAAAATAACTCGTCAAATACTCTTCCGTGTCTACATAGCCACCTCCGTTACCACGCAGATCAAGTATCAATTTCGCGTGGCCGGCGATAATCTTGAACATTTTGTCGATTTCGTTTTTTTCGACCGAGAAAGAATATAACTTGCAGGCAATGGCTTCCGCGCTCAACTCATTACATTTGAAGGGCTCTTGCTTTTCGCGGACCTTTCGCTTAGCACGAAGTTCACGGTACTCTTTCTCCGCCATTGTTGAGGCTACTATCGTAAGCGTTTGCGACGTGCCATCGCTTTTTTGAACTGTTAATCCAACCTTATCGGTCGGATCCAGCCGATAGAGAACGTAGTATATTTGCCAAAGATTATTCCGGGTTGGTTCTATCTGACCGACTTTCAAGATGCGGTCACCGACTGAGAGGCCTTTCTTTTCTGCGTCGCTACCTTTCTTGACGGCCGAAACCAAACAGACTTTGTTGAATGTCTGCATTGAAAAGCCGTAATCGAAATGATCATTCCGTCGCGGAAGATAGATACGAGTGTGGGAATCGTCAAGTTCCATTAGGAGTTGGACGAGCACACGATACATCTGCCAGTCATATTCTAACGTGCGAATCCGATCTCGGGCGGCATCAAACCGTGCATCGAGGTCCATCCCCCGATATTTGTTGTCAAAATAGACAAGCTTGAGAGCCGATTTCATTGCCATCAGCCACCCAACAAATTTATTGCGTTCTTTTGAGATCAACCAACCGCTAGGCTTGTCAGACTTTGAGGTCTGCGCAATGGCACGGAAACTAGTTCCTCCGATCGAGAATACGAAAAGTAGAGAAAGGCCAACTCGAAGTAAAGTTTTGGACATTCTGTTTAGACGCACAAAATATCGGATGCATACCTGTAGATGTAAGCGATCTAAGTTTTTTTCATTTTGCCGAAAAATGCATAATCAGCTTTTGTTCCCGTAACCTGAAGCCGCCAATGCGTGAAATCCTCGGCGTTGTCACAATTATTGCCGCGGCCCTGGAAGATGAGGGTGTATTTGGTCGGGCGAACAATGCCGCTCTTGAATACGCCGCTGCCGGTGCTCACCGTGCCTTCGAACACGAACTCTTTATAAACCAACGGATCGCCATCGTCTTTATCGCGAATGTCGATCTTCTTGGTCGTCATCTTCGCGGGACGCGGCAAGTTTAGGGTTCCTGTTTTGCCCGCCGCGGACTTGATCGTGATCTTCCACGTGTTGTTTGTATAGGCGTCAACCAGGCTCAGATCCTCCCATCCGAGATCACCAATGCCTTTCGTCTCTTCCTCGCCCGCGGTCATAAAAAGTTCCACGCCGGTATCCATACGCATGTCTTTCAAAAGTCCCAAGGTGTATGCTTCGGGCGTGCTAGTCGAAACCCAATATTGCCCTTTATCGGCACAGCAGGCACACGCAAAAGAAACGGTTGAGGCCGCCAATACTACAACGACCGAAAATAGAGCCATCAACGATTTTTTCTTGTTCATATATTGTTTGAAAACTGTCACGTTCAAAGATGCCGATTTGTCGTTTCCGGGTTTGCCGCGATTATTTTCGCTGACACCGGCGGCAGAAATAAGTGGAACGACCACCTTGTTTTAACCTAACGACGGGCGATTTGCAATTTACGCACGGTTCTTTCTCGCGGTCGTAAACAAGCCAACCGCGATCCGCTTCGCCGTCAAAATAGCCGCCCTCGATATCGCGCGGATCGACGGTCTTTCGCAGCGAGTGTTCGATCGCCTCGGTCAGAACGCCGCGAATACTGTCGTACAGCCGTCCGGCCTTGATCACCGAAACCTTGTCAGCGGTCGTTCGAGGATCGATCCGAGCCGCAAACATTGCCTCCGAAGCATAAATATTCCCGAGGCCGCAGACCTTTGTTTGATCGAGTAAGAATTCCTTTAACGTTCGTTTTGAAGATTTTAGGGTGTTTTTCAGATAATCGAGTGAAAACTCGTCCGAGAAAGGTTCGGGTGCCAGTTTCTTTAATTCTTTTGCCTCATTCAACGCTTTTGTTTCTACGACCTTCATCAAGCCGAAATGTCGTTGATCATCAAAAACGAGGCGCGTGTCGTCGCCGAAATGAAAGACAGCATGCGTAAATTTGGGATCTTCGATCTCAGCCGTGAGCAGCGAAAATCGTCCGCTCATTCGCAGATGAACAATAAGCGTCCGTTCGTTGCTGAGATCGAACAAGATGTGTTTGCCACGGCGATGGATAAAATTGATTGAAGCAGAGCCAAGATGTGAAGAAAACAAATCCGGCGTTGTGTCCGGAGCCAAACGTTCGCGAAGCAACTTTGCCGATGATATCGTTCGGCCTTTTACCAGCGTGTTCAGCGATCTTGCAACGTGTTCGACCTCGGGTAATTCGGGCATCGGTATGAGTGATGGCTTTGGCCGTGAGAGATCTAAGAATCACACCTAAAGGCGTAACTCTACTCTAAACTCTAGACTCTTGTGTAATCGGTCAGCGTCGTCTTGTCACCGAGAACCGTTCCGTTTCCGACGATCGCATTTCGGCCAATGTGACAGCTTCGGCCGATGACCGCGTTATTGATCTCGGCTGCAGTAGCGATTCGCGTATGCGACCAGATGACCGAATTTTCGACAACGGCTTTTTCTTCGATGTGTACGCCGGGGCCGATGACGGAATTTATTACCTGGGCGTTTGGCTTGATAACGCAGCCTTCGCCGATTACAGATGTACCATCTATGGCCGCCGCTGTGGCGACATCTGAGTTTTCGTTGCGGTCGATCTCAAATCCTCTGATCGTGCCGTCAAGAAAATCGTGATGAGCATCGAGATAGCTCGCCGGTGTGCCGATGTCGCGCCAATATTCACCGTCCATGATGTAGGCGAAAAACGGCTTTTTCTGCTCCAATATTGTCGGGAAGACCTCGTATTCGAACGAGTGATTCTCACCCATCTTGATCAGATCGAGAATTGTCGGTTCGAGGACGTAAATACCTGCGTTGATCGTATTTACCTTCAGTTCGGAGAGGTCCTCGGCCTTTGGTTTTTCGAGAAATCTTAATATCTCGGCTTCCGAATTTGTTTCGACCAGACCGTAACGGCTCGGGTCTTCGACCGGAGCGAGGACAAGCGTTGCTTCAGAGTTCTTCGATTTGTGAAATTCAAGTACCTTTGCGATATCGATGTCGGTCAAAATATCGCCATTGAGAACAACTGTCGTCTCGCGTATCTCGTCGGCCGCAAATCGGTACGCGCCGCCCGTACCGAGCGGATTTGGCTCGGTGATAAACCGCAGATCAACACCAAAATCCGAACCGTCACCGAGCAGAAGTTCGATCTTGTCGGGTTGATAGCTGAGCGAAAGCGTAATGTCGTTGATACCCGCACGGCGTAAAATCTCGATCTGATACAGCAAAAACGGACGGTTCATTACGGGAACGATCGGTTTTGGCGTATAGACGGTGAGCGGTCTCAGACGTGTGCCCTTACCGCCGGCTAGAATTACTGCTTGCATAAAGTCAAAAGGCCGCTTCGGGCCAAAAATACAGACTAAGTAAACCTATCCGAAAAATCAAAGATGGTGGTGCCGAAATGAATGCTGAGAAATGTTTATATATGTTAAAAATTGTTGACATTCGGGGGTGATAGATGCTAATTTTAATTGCACAGGTTTATCTGTGTTTTGCCTGTTATACCCCTTAGTTTGGCTGTTCGTTTGAGCGGCTGAACGATCTGCCTACGGTTCGGTAATACAACTACGATGAGTTTCGATAAAACAAAGGCGATGCGAAACGCAGAGCGTTACGTCGCCCAGGGCAAAATACGAGCTGCTATTTCCGAATACCGAGCGGTTGTCGATAATGACGCTCGTGACGTCGCCACGCTCAATATGCTGGGCGATCTTTACACAAAGAACGCTGACAAACGAGAAGCGATCGACTGTTACATGAAGGTCGCGGAGCATTACAACACGCAGGGTTTCGCGCAAAAAGCGATCGCTATATACAACAAGATCTCACGCCTCCAACCGGATTCGATCGAGGTCTCGACCAAACTCGCCGAACTCTACACAGTCAAGGGCTCACTTAACGAAGCCCGTGCCCACTACACGACTCTGGCCGAGCACTATCAGAAGGCCGGCCGCCGTCTTGATGCTCTGGCAATGTGGAAACAGATCGCTCTGCTTGACCCGAATAACACGGAAGTTTGCCTTAACCTCGCCGAATCATATATCCGTGAAGGCCAGCGTGACGAAGCCGCCGAGGCATTTGCAGAGGCCGGCGCAAGACTCGCACGAAAGGGAAATAACGAAGAAGCGATCCGCGCGCTGATGAAAGGCCACGACATCAGGCCGAACGATCTTCGGATCTTGGGTGGCTTGGTAAATGCTCATGCGGCGATCGGGCGTGTCGGCAAAGCGGTAAATCTGCTCGAGGAAATACTCGAAAACGAGCCGTACAACCGTGACGTACTTTACTTGTTGATCGATTGCCATATAGATTCGAACAACGCATCAGGTGCGGAAAAAGCTGTGATCAAACTCGTCGAGTTGGAACCAGCGAATT
>JANLTF010000480.1:0-3084 GCA_031362825.1 Acidobacteriota bacterium
GAGCCGAACGAATCAGTTAACGGGAAAAATCCGGCGGGGGCTTTACCGTCGCCTTCAGTCTTGTAACTTCCAAGATCAATCGCCGTAACATCTTTCGCAAGAGCTAATCCGTTACGACCGATCACGACCGGGAAGGCGTCACCAACAGAATTCCATTTTGACTTTGTATCTTTTCGCTCAAACAGCCGTGCTGTGCCTGTCGTCGCGGACCAGTCTTTGGTTGTGACAACCACCGCCTGAAGCGCTTTTTCGAACGGAACTTTAACCGCCGGAGTCCCGGGCGTTTTGACCTGAGCAAGGGCTGAGGTCGCGAACAACACTGTGAGAGTCAAGGCGCCGAAGAATTTCATTCTAATCCTTAAAAACCGAATCGCTCATGGCCTTTTTCCCGCCGACTGCGTAGAGCCTGAGGCCGAGCGAGATCATTACTACCGAGATCGCGAACCATATCAGCACCCAAACGAGTCCGGGAATTCCTGTAGCGGCGGCCATGTTGGCGGCGTCGGTTTGCTGATTCGTGGCGGCGGTGATGACGAACAGGTCTTTCAAACTAAAGAACGCATTGAGCAGACATTGCACCGAGAGGACCGCGAGCGCAAAATGTGCCCAGCGGATCGGTGCATAGCGGGCGATGGCAAAAAGGCCGCCGGACAAGACCACTCCTGACAACACCGTGAAAGCGACTCCGCCGACGGTCGCCGTCGAGAAAAATGTCCAGAATGGCAGAATGAGCCCAAAAACGATCGTCATCGCACCCACGAGTCCACCCGAAAAATACAGGGCTGCTCGCGGCGATCTCCCGAACCTGATCCAGGCCAGCAATGCCGTACCAAACGCCGTCGCTCCGAGGTATCCGGCACTAGAGATGAACAATCCCGAGAGGCCAGAACCGCTCGACCACACCGCACCGCTAGTGTCGGGAGCGACGGTAAGGCTGCTGACAGAATTTCCGGTAATAAACGCCGCCAGAGCGTGGCTGCTCTCGTGGATGAACGTCGCGAAAAGCTGCAGCGGATACGCGATATATCCAAAGATCGGAAAATACCACGCGATCGCCCACAGTGCGATGCTGATCACGGTCGCGGCGATCAGCAGCTTAAATTGCGGTTTGACGTCTTCGGCAAGCTTGTAATTTATCGGCATAAAAACTCCTTAACTTTCCTACAAGCGAATACGACTATTGTATTCGAAAGTTCGTCTTTTGTCTTTAGTCATTTCTCCTCGGTCCTTCGTTTCATGATTCTAACCAATGACCAATGACCAATGACTATAGTCTTAGGACTATAAACGAAGGACATATTCAGATTTGCCGCCGGTTTTCGATTCCAGCTTAATATCCGTGATGACGATGTCGTTTTGGACGGCCTTACACATATCGTAGATCGTAAGCGCCGCGATCGAGACCCCAGTAAGGGCTTCCATTTCGACGCCGGTCTGAGCGTTTGTGACGGATTCGGCTGTGATGTCGATGCCGTTTTCGCTGAATTCGGCGGTCACATTGACCTTAGACAAATTGATCTGATGGCAAAGAGGTATCAGCTCAGAAGTGCGTTTGGCGGCCATGATCCCCGCAATTCGGGCAATTTCCAGCGGATCGCCCTTAGGGTTTCGGGAAGTTTGCAGAGTTCTAAGGGTTTCAGCGTTAAGTAGAACCTTTCCCGACGCGACGGCACGGCGTGTGGTCGTGTCTTTGGGGGAAACATCGACCATTTTTATCTTGCCTGCTTCGTCAAAATGTGATAATTCGCTCATTGCTTTTTTGCCTCAAATATCAGTGTGTTGCCGCCGAGGAGCACTTTGTTGCTGTTTAACTCGTCCGCCCAGCGGCGGCGGCGTTTTGCTTCGGATGTGAATCGATTTGACAGTCGAATGAGACCCGTCAGCGGCTTAAATCGCCACGAGTTTTTCTTCGCTTTGTCCATGTGCAATTTGAAATCGGCGAGTCCTGATTTTTCAAGTAGAAACCTCATCTCAGAATATCCGATCGGATTAATGTGAAACGCGATCTCCTCCATCGAACCGACTATCTCGACATATTCGGCCTGAACCTCTTTCGACAGCGGTTTGAAATGAGATGTATAGCCCGAGAAAAGCCATCGCAGACGTTCCTCGATGTTCATAATATTGGGCACCGAAGCGATAAGCGTCCCGCTGGGCTTGAGTATTCGCGAGAATTCGCGGATCGCGTTGGCCGGATTTTCGATATGTTCGAGGCCCTCGACGCAGACGACGTAATCGAAAGAAGCGTCGTCGTACGGCAGGGTGCCGTCTAGGTCGCCCTTGAGGTTTTCGACATTTTCAAGCTGAAAAATCTCCGGATAAAGATCAGCACACGATACGTCAAAGCCCATCTTTATCAAACTCTGAGCCAACGCCCCACGCCCCGAAGGCAGGTCAAGCAGACGACCGCGGGGCATCGGGCCGAGAATTCTCTCGACGGTCTCATAAATGGCCGGATGGGCCATGGCGAACGGGATTTCCATTGATACAGTTAATAGCTAAAAGTGAAAAGTTAATGGTTGCAACTATAGATAGACTATCGCGACGACCGAACCCTTTTCCAGTTGCGAGCCCTGAGGCACGACGATCAACGCCTCGGCGCGAGAATATCCGACGAAATCAGACGACCCCGACCATTTTAACGGATGAGCGACCAATTCCCCCAGTTTGTTGGTCGAAAGGCTTGCGGGCAAATACGTGTCCCGTTCCTTAGCACCGCGAGTGTCGATTGTGAGAACCGCGAACCCGCGTTTTGCCGATGGCTCGGATGCTTTCTGCAATTGCGATAACGCCTGCCGCACAAATAGGTGAAATGTCACCGCCGCCGACACCGGATTGCCCGGCAAACCGAAAACGAGACACTTGCCAAGCCGAGCGAAGACCGCCGGTTTTCCGGGCTTTAGTCTGATCTTTTCAAAGAATATCTCGGCACCAAGTTCGGCGAGCGCCGTTTTCGTATGGTCGTATTTACCGACCGAAACGCCGCCGGTAATGATCAGGACATCCGAATTCTTCACCGCATTTGAAATTTGAGATTTGAGGTCTGAGATATCATCTCTCGCGATCGGCAAAATGGTCGGCGAG
>JANLTF010000497.1:0-1923 GCA_031362825.1 Acidobacteriota bacterium
GCGAGCGGCAGGTCGGACGCGGCAAAATTCTCGGCAGTGTCGAGCAGTACGATCCGTCCTTTCTCCATCAACGCGATCCGGGATCCCAATAGCATCGCCTCGTGGAGGTCATGGGTGACGAAGACAGCAGTTTTACCTAAATCGCGCACCAGCCTCGCAAATTCCTTTTGAAGATTGGTTCGCGTGATCGCGTCGAGGGCTCCAAAAGGTTCGTCAAGGAGCAGCAGATCAGGATCTGACGCCAAGGCACGTGCGACGCCGACGCGTTGGCGTTGGCCGCCTGACAATTCGTGCGGAAAACGCTCGGCAAACTTCGCCGGGTCGAGACCGACGAGCGAGAGCATCTCGTCCGCTCTTTTTGTGACCACTCCGGCGTCGGAGTCCTGAAGTGTCAGAACAAGTCCAACATTCGCCCTAACGGAGATATGCGGAAATAGCCCACCGTCCTGCAGAACATAGCCGATCCGGCGTCGCAGCTCGATCTTATTCCAATCAGTTGTTCGTTTACCGTCGACGAGTATCTCACCTTTTGTCGGTTCGATCAGCCGATTGATAAGTTTCAGCGTAGTTGTCTTACCGCAACCAGATTCGCCAAGCAGAACAAGAACTTCACCGCGGTTGATAGCGAGATCGAGGCCGTAAATGATCGCCGTGCCGTCGATCGAATACCCGACAGAACGAAACTCTACGATATTCTCTGAGCTAACTGACACTTTTTACTCTGTCTTTGAAAAGGATCGGCCAACCGTAGGATAATCGAGCTTTCGGCGAAACTACAATTGGAGCCGCCAGCAATTATGAAATATTTCCTCGTCCTAACACTGTCAGCGGTCGCATTTTTGTCCGGTTGCGGCTCGGCACCCGCGAATAACGCGGTAGTTGTGAATACGAATCCAATGGTTAACGCCAACACCGAACCAGCCGGTTCGGCGGTCGAGGGAGGAGCGCAATCGCAATCCGCGGCGGCCGAGGCTCTCGTTGCCGACCTGTATAAACAGCATGACGCGAAAAAAAGCCCATTTTTTCAGACAAAGAATCGTGCCCTCGTAGATAAGTACTTTACGAAGTCGCTCGCTGATCTAATCTGGAAAGATGCTAACAACTCAAGCGGCGAGGTCGGCGCTATCGACGGTGATCCGCTCTATAACTCCCAGGATATGGAGATCAAGAACCTCGCGGTTGGCAAGGCGGAGACGAAAGGCGACACGGGAACCGTGCCGGTAACCTTTACCAACTACGGCAACAAGGCCACGATCACCTTTGCGGTCAAGCAGGTCAGCGGAGCGTGGAAGATAGACGATATCAAGTACGGCCCGGACTCGGGCAGCCTGATGCAGTGGCTCAAGGAGACCTACAGAGGCGTGCCAGACAAGGCCGCATCAGGTGAATTCGAAGGCAAATATCAGGTCGGCGAGACGACCTGCACCGTCAAGGCCGTAAAAATGGCATTTGAGATCCGATGGGCAAAAGGCTCGGGCGTCGAAATGTTCTTCGCCGAGGGTGACAACACGTTCACATCAGATCCGGATAAGGGCGAGCCGAATAACTTCGTCTTTGACGACGCGAATTACAACACAGGTAAATTCTTACGAGGCGATGGCAAGACGTTCGTGGTCAAACGTATCAGTTGAGATCTCAAGAGACCCTTAATCTCATATGTTTGACAGAATTCGGCACTCGCTAACCGCACTTGGCCGCCTTACGCCGATGGGGTTGGTCGCGATCTTTTTACCGATGGTAGGCAGTGCATTGCTTATCGGATTCCTGCCGCAGACGGGTGCGTGGCTGCGGGAGAATTGGCTCCCGGGAATTTTCCTGGTGTTTCTCGGCATCATCGTTTTCTGCGGTTTAGCCCTGCTACCAACCAACGTTGTCGGCATTCTATGCGGCTGGGCGTTTGGCTTTCCCATCGGACTTCTGGTC
>JANLTF010000508.1:0-1931 GCA_031362825.1 Acidobacteriota bacterium
TGTACGTCCACGAGATGCACCACGCTTATCTGGTTGAACAGTTGATGCTTAAGAAGGATTGGGAATAGATAAGTTCTTTCGCAAACGATAATCGAGCGGACAAAAAAAAGCGGCCCATTTCTGAGCCGCCTTTTTACCGAATAACAATCCGAGTAACAGAATTACGCCAGATCAAACCGGTCAAGGTTCATCACCTTGTCCCAGGCAGCGACGAAGTCTTTGACGAATTTATCGCCGCCGTCTGCACACGCATAAACCTCAGCGAGTGCTCGGAGTTCGGAGTTTGAGCCGAAGACGAGATCGACACGAGAAGCCGTCCATTTTGGTGCTCCGGTGTTGCGGTCGCTGCCGTTGAAAGTATCAGCGGCATCGGATGTGGGTTTCCACGCGGTGCTCATGTCGAGCAGGTTGATAAAGAAATCGTTGGTCATCGTCCCCGCACGTTCGGTGAAAACGCCATGCTTAGAGCCATCGAAGTTTGCACCCAAAACACGTAAACCGCCGACGAGCGCGGTCATTTCAGGAGCGGTCAGAGTCAACTGCTGAGCCTTGTCCACCAGCATTTCCTCGGCCGGTGTCCTGTGATGGCCTTTCTTGTAGTTGCGGAATCCGTCGGCCTGCGGCTCGAGATAACGGAACGATTCAACTTCGGTCTGCTCCTGCGAAGCGTCTGCACGACCCGAAGTGAACGGCACGGTAATGTTATGCCCGGCGTCCTTAGCTGCCTTTTCGATAGCGGCACATCCGCCGAGAACAATCAGGTCGGCCAGCGAAACAGGCTTGCCAAAATCTTTCTGGATGCCCTCAAGCGCCCCGAGTACCGACGCAAGCTGCGCAGGATTATTCACCTCCCAACCCTTCTGCGGTTCGAGACGAATGCGGGCTCCGTTTGCTCCGCCGCGTTTGTCGCCGAAACGGAAGGTTGAAGCCGAAGCCCACGCGGTTGAGACGAGTTGCGATACCGTTAGTCCTGAGTCGAGTATCTTCGCCTTGAGTGCAGCTACATCGCCGTCGCTGATCGACACGCCTTCGGGAATCGGGTCTTGCCAGATCAATTCTTCGTCGGGCACTTCGGGTCCAAGATAACGGCCTATCGGCCCCATGTCGCGATGCGTAAGCTTGTACCAAGCACGCGCGAACGCATCAGCGAACTGGTCTGGATTTTCGAGAAAGCGTCTTGAAATTTTTTCGTACGCCGGATCCATACGCAATGCCAAGTCTGTCGTCAACATCGTCGGCAGACGGTTTGGACCGTCAAACGCATCGGGTATCGTCGCGTCGGCACCTTTGGCAACCCACTGCTGGGCACCGGCTGGGCTTTTTGTAAGTTCGTATTCAAAGCCGAACAAATTCTCAAAATAATTGTTGCCCCATTTCGTCGGCGTAGTTGTCCACGTCACTTCTAATCCGCTAGTGATCGTGTCAGGACCTTTGCCCGTGCCATGACTGTTGTGCCAGCCAAAGCCCTGTGCCTCGATTCCTGCGCCTTCGGGTTCGACAGCGACATTGTCCGAAGGAGCCGCGCCGTGCGTCTTGCCAAATGTGTGTCCGCCCGCGATCAATGCAACGGTTTCTTCGTCGTTCATTGCCATCCGGCCAAAAGTGTCGCGAATGTCGTGCGCTGATAGCAGCGGATCAGGGTTACCGTCCGGGCCTTCGGGATTGACGTAGATCAGGCCCATCTGAACAGCACCGAGCGGATTTTCGAGCTTTCGGCTGTGAACGTTTCCATCAGCGCTGTCATCCGAAACAAGAACGCCTTCGCCTTCAACGCCTTCGCTGCCGTGCCTATAACGAATGTCGCCCGCGAGCCATGTCGTCTCGGCGCCCCAGTAGACATCCTGATCGGCTTCCCACACATCTTCGCGACCGCCGCCAAAACCGAACGTCTTAAATTCCATCGTTTCCAGAGCGACGTTGCCTACAAGAAT
>JANLTF010000524.1:0-8564 GCA_031362825.1 Acidobacteriota bacterium
GTGGTACCACGGCGGACGGAACGTGTTCTCGGCAACCAGCCAGCGGTCGGGAAAGATGACAAAGTCGCAATTCGCTACGCCCGCTTCGCCGCTCGGGCTGGTCAGAACTGTAAAGATCGACGGATCCGGATGATCGAACGAGATCGAGCCGATCGTGTTAAACGTTCGAAGATCGTAGCGGTACGGAGCATAGTTGCCATGCCACGCAACGACATCGAGCGGCGAATGATCTATCTCGCAAGACCACAGATTGCCGCCAAATTTCGCGACCTGTTCGATGGTGCCTTCGCGGTCCTCGTACCACGCGACGGGCGTTTCGAAATCACGCGGATTGGCGAGCCCATTGGCCCCGATCGGGCCAAGGTCGGGCAGGCGAAATTGAGCGCCATAATTCTCGCAAATATAGCCGCGGCACTGTTTGTCATCTGGATGCGGCTCGACCTTGAACCGTACTCCGCGAGGTATCACAACAACCTCACCGGCACCTGCCTGTAGAGATCCCAATTCGGTCAAAAATCCCAACCGTCCCATCTCGGGCACGATCAGCATCTCGGCGTCGGCATTGTAAAAATACCGGTCTCCCATGCCTTTGTTACAGGTATAAATGTGGATGCCAATACCGGCCTGCGACATCAGGTCGCCGTTGAGAGCGATGGTCGTGATGCCGTCGATGAAATCCGTGGGCTCCGTCGGAACCGGCAGCGGGTCCCAACGAAGCTGATTTGGAGTCACATCAGTATCTTCGGGCTTGCTTTGCCAGCGTCGGTTATCGATGCGTTCAAACGGCCTATGCATCACCGACGGCCGAATGCGATATGTCCACGTCCGTTTGTTCCCGACGCGCGGTACCGTAAACGCCGTACCGGAGAGTTGCTCCGCATACAATCCCAATGGTGCCTTCTGCGGGGAATTTTGTCCGATTGGCAGGGCACCCTGGACCGCTTCGGTAGCGAATTCGTTTCCAAAACCTGTTTGATATTTGAGTTCCATAAGTGAATTAATCACAGATTATCATAGAAAGACAAAGATCTTGAGCGTTCGTCAAACACATAAAATTTGCGTTTTATCGCTTCAGTTTAGTATGATTCAACTTTGTTATGAACGCAGTTCGTTTTGACGACAATAATTGAGTGGCGAGTACGTTAGCTTTTATAGCGTGCCGCCTTTCGTTTTGTCTCAAATCGAAAGGCGTTTTTTAGTTTTGCCCGCGAAAAACGCGAAAAGACGCTAAAAAGGATGGGCGAGGTTAACAGTAGGGTCGCGGGAGCACGACGATTTTGATTCTTGATCTATTTTTCGGGTTCTTTAGCGTATTTCGCGGACAAAAAATCTTATGTTGGATGTACTAGGAAATTTAGAGAGGACGCATACTTGCGGTGAGCTTCGTGAAGGCGATGTTGGGCGGCAGGTCGTGTTGATGGGTTGGGTTGCGAAGAAGCGTGATTTTGGCGTTTTCACGTTTATCGATCTGCGCGACCGTGAGGGAATTACGCAGATCGTCGTCAGCGAAGAGGAAACTCAGGCGGCACATGCCAAGGCCAAGAATCTTCGCGGCGAGTTCGTTATTGCCGTTAAAGGCGAGGTCGTTTCGCGTGCTGAGGGAACGCATAACGCCAAACTCGCGACCGGCGATATTGAGGTCAAGGTCAATGAGATATTGATCCTCAACGACGCCAAAGTTCCGCCGTTTCAGCTCGAGGTCGCCGGTAGCGAAAATCTCGCCGACGAATCGACGCGTCTCAAATATCGCTATCTGGACCTTCGCCGTCCGCAGCTGCAGCACAATATTAGTATGCGTGCCAATGCTGTTGCGGCGATCCGCGAGTATTTTGACGAGCGCGGTTTTATCGAGATCGAAACGCCAATATTGCTTAAATCGACGCCCGAGGGTGCGCGCGATTTTATTGTGCCGTCGCGCATTCATACCGGCAAGTTCTTCGCTTTGCCGCAGTCACCACAAATCTTAAAACAGTTGACGATGATCTCCGGTTTCGACAAGTATTATCAGATCGCCCGCTGTTTTCGCGACGAAGACCTCCGCGCCGACCGTCAGCCTGAATTCACGCAGCTCGATATGGAAATGTCGTTCGCAAATCCCGAGATGGCGTATCGCGAGATCGAGGGCATGTTCGGCCACGTTTTTAAGCTCGTCGGCGTCGAACTCCCGGCCCAATGGCCGCGAATGACGTATGCCGAAGCGATGCGTCGATATGGCAGTGATAAACCCGACCTTCGTTTCGAAATGGAGCTCGTAGATTTGAGCGATGATTTGCGTGATACCGCATTCTCGCCATTTGCGGATATCCTCAAACCGAACACGCAGGCTGGCAGCCTGCGTTCCGTCGGCGAGATTAAATGCATCACCGTCAAAGGCAAGGCCGATTACTCACGCAAACAGCTCGACGACCTGCAGGATTTTGCCAAACGCTACGGCGCCGGAGCACTGGCTTGGATCAAGGTCAGCGCGCTCGAGGTCAGAACCGGGAGCGATAGCGACTGGGTTCTCACGTCGTCGTTGCTCAAGGTTCTTGGAGAAGAAAAGATCGCCCAATTAGCCAAAACCGCAAGTGCCGAGATAGGCGATCTCGTCTTGATCGTTGCGGGCCGCAAATCGGTCGTCGCGGCGGCCGTTGGGGCATTGCGAGTCGAGGTTGCCAAACGCGAAGATCTGATCGACCGAACGGCTTACAAACCACTGATCGTCACCGAATTTCCGATGTTCGAGCACGACGAGGAGACGGACAGCTACACGGCTGCGCATCATCCGTTCACGTCGCCGATGGACGAAGACCTCGAAAAATTCAAGACTGCGGTGGGTGACGAATCACAACACCATTTGCTCGGCAGCGTTCGGGCCAAAGCATACGACGCCGTCATCAACGGCTACGAATGTGCCGGCGGCTCGATCCGTATTCACCAGAAGGAAATACAGGCGTTGAATTTCAAAGCTCTAGGTCTGTCGCTCGAAAAGGCACGCGAACGCTTCGGCTTTTTCCTCGACGCTCTCGAATACGGCACGCCGCCGCACGGAGGCTTTGCCGCCGGCGTCGAACGCACATGCATGATCCTCTGCGGCACTGAAAACATCCGCGACGTCATGGCCTTCCCAAAAACGGCGTCTGCTCAGGACTTAATGATGGACTCACCAGGTGAAGTTGATGGTTCGCAGTTGAAGGAACTGGGAATAGAAGTTAGCCACGAATAAAACGAATTCCACAAATCGATAAGATTATTCGTGACATTTGTGCAATTCGTGGCAAAATCTTGTTTTGGGAACATTCGCGGTTGATCGGTCGTAAAATTTTTAGCGATGGCGACAAAGTACGATACAAATCCGCTTGATCCGGAATTTCCGGAGAAAGCAAAGGCGGCTGCTGAGGCAAACGCGACGCAGTATTTGCCGAATCAAGGCGGCGAGACGCGGCAATTTGCGCCTGACGCTTTGCCGACCGAGGAGCAGACGCGCCGCTTTGCGGAGCCTGATGTTCAGGGCTATTCTGCTCCGTATGCGAATCCTTATAACGGCCAGTACGTGCCGGCAAATTATCAGACGGTCAGCTTTGGCAACGTGGACAAGTCGTCATCACGCAAGGTCGCCAAGGTAGGTTTGCCCGAAAATATAATGACAGCGATACCGTATTTCCCATGGTATCTTGGCCTTGTCGGCAGCATTTTGATGCTTGTCTTTTTGCCGAAAAGCGAAGCTAAAGTGCGTTTTCACGCGGCTCAAGGCCTTGCGGCACATATCGCGATCCTTGTTATTTCGTCGATCCTCGGCGTTGTCAGTCAGGTCACCGATTTCGCGGGTGTCGGCAACGGCATTTTTAATGTCGTGACGATGATCATGCTCATCGTTTTCGCCTACAAGGCGTGGAAAGGCCGGCCCGTCCATATCGAATCGGTCGAGGAACTGACCAATTGGCTCGAGGACAAGATCAGCCCGAAACAGTAAGTTATGTTCTGTCCAAACTGCGGTACAAACACCAGCAAGAACCTAAAATTCTGCAAGAATTGCGGCGAGCGGCTCACTAAGGCCGAGATTGACACAGACGGAACGCCGGGTAAGATGCTGAATAAAATACTGACTGCGTTGTTTCTGATCGTGATGTTCGCGATGGGAATTCTCGTCGGCTTGGTCGCGGTGCTTCTCGGTCACGAGGTCAAAACCGAGGTCGTCGTGATGATAACTCTCGGTTATCTTGCGGCGATATTTGGTATCTGTGTTACGCTCGTCCGCCAGGTTCCCAAGCTGATAGATGCCCGGCTGAAGGGGTGGGGCGATTCGACGGGAACTTTTGAACCGCAGCAGCTAAACCCGCCGATCACCGCACAACTCAACGAATATCGTCAGCCGGTAATGAGCGTCACCGACCACACGACGCGAACACTCGACGAATTACCCCTAAAACGAAACTAGCGTTATTTACACTTTGCTTCGGGATTCATCGTCGTGACGCACCGTTTGTTGCATGTTTCTGTTACAAATTTCATCAACGTTTCGTCCTTGAATATCGCTTCCTGCTTCGAAGGCGAGCCGGCGGCTTTGCCCTTTGGCGAATCGAGCCAGATCCGGTACATTGCGTCGTATTCCGAATCCGCCTCGCGGCAGTACTTGTTGCAGGCATTGCCTTTTGCGGTGTCAGCATTCTTGTCCTTTCCTTCGAACACGTTGCCTTGATAAGCAACCGTTCCAACGCACTCTGCGCCGGAACCGCGGCAGCCGAGAACTACTAATATCAACAAAATGGAGATCATAAATATTGAAAAGTAACTTTTACCTGACTTCATATTCTCCTCCAATTCAAAAACTCTCAGCCTCGACCAGTTCACCGCTCTCGTCCCGTTCTCCGCGAAGTTTGAGCAAGCCCGTGATAACCAAAAAGATCGCCAATACGATCAAAGCAAGGGACGTGATGCCGTTCACGAGTTTGATATCAAATCCCGTCGACGCCTGAAAATTGCCGATCACGAGCGACGACAAAGCCCACAGCGTTATCGCCAAAACAAACAGCATTGGCAATAGCGTAAACGCGATCCGCCGCCTTGCCTTATAGAGCCAAACGGTGATCGAAAGCAGCGTCAGTGCCGCGAGGAGTTGGTTTGACGCGCCGAACAGGGTCCAAAATTCGAGGTAAGAACCAGGTGTCGCAAAAAAGATCAGCAGGAATGGTAGAGCAACTGTCACGAGCGTTCCGATCAATGCACCAATATGTCCCGGAATCCCGATCAGTTCCTGCACGAGATAACGGCCGAGCCGCATCGTCACGTCGAGCGTGTCAAAAACAAACGTCGAAAACGCCATCGCCCCGAACGTGATCGCAAACGCCAGATACTCTTTGCCGATCACCAAGGAGAGAAAATTGCCGATGCCGTTGCCATAGATTTTGCCAGCGGAAAGGCTCTTTCCGTCCGGGCCGACCAGTGCATCGCCTGCCGCGATCATCACGGTCACAAGTGCTATAAAAGCGACAAAACCCTCGGCAAGCATCGCTCCGTAACCAACCGGCCGTGCGTGCGATTCCTTATCCAACTGCTTCGATGTTGTACCCGAACAAACAAGGCCGTGAAAGCCCGAACACGCTCCGCAGGCGATCGTTACAAACAAAAACGGGAACAGCATTCCGGTCATTCCGCCGACATCAAACGATTTGAACGCCGGCTGTTGTATGGAATATCCGCCAAAGAATATCCCGATGACACCGACCGCGATGGCCGCGTACAAAACAAATCCGCCAAGATATCCGCGGGGCTGGAGCAACGCCCAAACCGGGAGCAGCGATCCGATGATGCAATACACAAGGATCAAGATCGCCCAGGTCTGATGGCTAAAACTCAGGACATTTGAGAACTGCGTTCCAACGTACGAAAGCGCAAACGTTGCCGGGACAAAAATGATCGTCGCGAGCCAAAGGGGCGGCTTGAGGTAACGTTCGACGAGGCCGAGAATTAGCGAAAGGCCGAGGTACAGAACGCTTGCCATCGCGACGGCGCCGCCGGGATTGAACTTTGTCTCGCCCGCAAGTGCATCGTCACCGGCGACAAAAGTTCCGGCCGTAATATCCGTGAATGCAACCGTCACATAAACGAGTGCGATCCAGATAAATCCCATCAACGCCCGGCCGGCCTTGCCGCCCAGCTTGTCACGCGTGATCTCCGCAACCGACTGAGCGCCATGCCTAACGGACGAAGTCAGAGCCGAAAAATCGTGAACGGCACCGATCAGCACAACGCCCAACGCGATCCAAACCAAACACGGCAGCCAGCCGAACGCGATGCATGCAATGATCGGCCCCGCGATCGGCCCGGCCGCCGCGATCGCAGAAAAATGCTGGCCGAAAAGGTAAAACGGCTGCGTCGGCACGAAATCTTCACCGTCATTAACCTTATTCGCGGGCGTAACGCGGCTGTCGTCCAGCCTAAACTGCTTGGCGACCCAACGCCCATATGCAAAATAACCAAAAACGAGCCAAGCGATGACACCAAGTGCGAGTAGCGAAAGCATAGATTTTCTGTTTGAGTAAACTGTTCGATAATTTACGCTATTTTCATACGGTTGGGCAAACGCGGCGGTACGCGGGTGGAGTTTGAAAAACAGCTACCACTTGCGGGCTGTCAGCTGATTTTTGAAACGCGATCGTAGTAAAATGAAATCATGCAAAACACTAAGTCGTTACAGCAGCAGTATTCGCCGGAGAGCATCTGCTTCGGCTGTGGGCCGGCAAATGAGAAAGGCCTTCACGTCAACAGCTTCCCTGAGGGAGATGAGGTAGTTGCGGTATGGCACGCGGAGCCTCATCATCAGGCGTTTCCGGGAATGCTGAACGGCGGCATAATTGGCGCATTGCTCGATTGCCACTCGAACTGGACAGCCACGTACTTTCTTGTGAAACGCGACGGCAAAACCCTCCCTGATTATACCGTCACCGCGGATTTTCACGTTAAACTCTTCCGCCCGACGCCCTTCGACACGCCGATACACTTGCGTGCCCGCGTCGTCGAATCAAAAGAAGACCGGGCCACGGTCGAGGCCGAGTTGATCGCCAACGACAAGGTTTGTGCGACATGCCGAGGCACATTTGTCGCGGTCAAAGAAGGCCATCCAGCATATTATCGCTGGTAATTAATGTAGGTAAAGGAGTACGAACAGATGGATAGATCCGCGATAGTCGCCGAACTGAATAATAAATACACCGTGTTTTCTGACTTTGTCGCAGGGCTCGCCGAGGACGATTTCGTGTTTTCGCTAAATGGCGAGAAATGGAGTGCAGGACAGCAGATCGATCATCTTTGCCGTTCGGTCAAGCCACTGAACCAAGCTCTCAGTGCTCCGGCATTTACCTTAAAAGCGATGTTCGGAACGTCGGATCACCCTTCGCTGAGCTACGACGAACTAGTTGCCCGCTATCAAGCCGAACTCGCTGCGGGCGGCACTGCTACGGCGCCGTTTCGGCCGGAAGATATTCCGTTCGGCCGGAAAGATGAGCTTGTTACGACTCTGACGGATCTCATTGCAAAGCTCTGTTCTAAGATCGAAAAATGTGACGAAAACAAGCTCGACGTTCTCGTGCTGCCGCATCCTTTGATCGGAAAGTTGACGTTTAGAGAGATGTTCTACTTCACGATCTACCACGCTGAGCATCACCATCAGCACACTAAACAGAATCTCGCGGCAAAGTTATGAGTTACATCTCGGGGAGCATTTGTAGCCGTCAATGAAATCCATCCGTCGTACAGTCTTTGGTTGAAAATGAGTGAGTTTCATATAAAACTCAGATGTTTAGGACTCACGGAGCCGGAAGGAGCCGCCGCTCCACCAGATATTCTTAATGGTTTTTCTCATCGAACCTGGCATAAGAACGTTTCGTGTAACTGGGATGGAACGTCCCTGTGGCTTGAGGCCGAAAATGACTATGATGAAAACGGTTTGGCCTTGCTTGATGAGTTTTGGGACGAAGTTGCGGCCAACGTCAATTGGAACGGCCCGGAAATTCACTTTGAAATCGTTTCTGCGGAAGAGATCTGAGCCTAGCTCATTATCGTAAGACCTTTTCTAACTGCAAATTAAATTCTTCTCTGAGATCAAGCCGCTTCATCCACTCAGACTGCTCGTGCATCAAGCGCGGCAGATGTATGACGTCTGAAAGCGCGTAATCGACCAATTCGTCCGTCCAAACGCCATCCCATTTGCGATTGAATTTCGCACGCTGTGATTTGTCGAGATCGACGGCAAAGTAGCGGTATAGCGTCTCGGCAAGTGAGGCGGATTGTCCGGCACCGCGTGTAAGGACCTTTTCGGCGATCATTGTGTCGTAAATGTTTTCGACCGCGTAGCCGTTTTCGCCGAGAAAATCGAGATCGAATTTTGCGTTGTGAAAGATCTTGACGATCGCGGAATTCGTCAGAATATCGCCCAAGCCACCGAGCGGCACGCCTTCGCTTATCGGAACCAAAACATTAAATTTGCCGTCCGAAAACTGAACCGAAAATAACCGTCCGTGTTTCGCACTCAATCCTGAGGTTTCGGTGTCGCAGCCAAGAACGGTAGCAGACGAAAGCACCTCGAA
>JANLTF010000586.1:0-3971 GCA_031362825.1 Acidobacteriota bacterium
CAGGATGTCAAAACTGCCTTCCATGTCAACGGTCGCATGAATTGGATTCGGCGGCAAACGCTTCTTAACTTGCTGCAGAAAATCCTTCGGGCTTCCAAGAAACCTAAAAAGCGGAAGCAGCCGCACGCCGCTAGCCCATTCACGTTCAACCGCTTTGACCAGCCACGTGGGAAGGTCGCGAGCTTCGTCAGCAAACGGTAGGTCGTCGATATTAAGGTTAAAATATTTGTGAGTCAGGCCGACCACACAGACGATCCAACGTCGTCTCGTCGGGCTGACTGAATTGAGGCATCGGTCCCAATCGAAATTGGTCGACCGGTTCTCGACCAAATAATAGACATCCAGCAGTCTTTCGCGAAACCAGCCGCCGTCGGTAAGCCAGTGCACGCTAAGTACGCGAAGGTGGTCCTCGGGGCGAAGGACGCGGACCTTAGTATCATCGAGATCCTCTAGGACGGAATTTGAGTAAAGATCATTCCAACTACAAGTGTCCAGATGTCGCAGTTCCCTATGGAGGTCGACCGGAAGGCCCTTCGCCTGGTTAGAACGGATGACACGATCGGCCGCCTCGAAGTCAAAATCCGAAACTGCGAGATCGACGTCTGAGGTAACACGGAATCTGTTTGAAGGATAATGAATCGCGGCCGCCCAGCCTTTTATTAGTACCGGTTCGATGCCATTCTCACGAAAGAGTTTAAAGGTTGCTCGGACAGATGTGCTTTCAATGGCCGATTGAAGCGACTCCCATCGGAGATTGTCTGATTTTACGTCCGCTTGTGTGATGGGTATCGAAGACACAACAAGAGAGTAGCAAAGATTTTAAGGCTTCACTACTCTCGAATAAACTAAACTGTTGTTCCCAAATTTAAGTGTTCGAGCAAACGCCTGAGCCGTTGCAGATCGCCGTCGACGGGCACGTGCCTTGGGCATTACACGCGGTCGGGTTACCACATCCGCACGATCCCGCTGCGAGAGCACTCTGTGGAGTGACAAGCGAAGCAATCACGGGGAGAGCAACCATCGATGCGAGGCCGATCTTCTTGAGGACTTCACGACGCGACTGACCCGCAAACCGCGATTCAGTACCTGCTTCCATGAGGCCATTCTCATGCAATTGGTCGATCGCTAGCCATACGAAATCCTCGCTGACGCGGCCGCCGGCATTTGCCTCAAACTCGCGGACGATGTCAGCAACTGAGTTGCTCCCGTCACACGACTTCCAAACAAAAGCAGCCGTTTCATTAAGGCAGTGAGCCTTATTCGAGTCCAAATCATACACCAGGACCTCGTCCGGCATTTCTTGGATAACAAGCCCGTTATTGCGGGCAATCGGATTTTGCGGATTCTTCATCTTCTCCTCCAGAAAAAAGTGATTAACACCAGTAAAGTTAAGATATTGTAACTCAGTTTTTCAAGCTGTCAACAAGTCTAATAATCTTATCGGCAGAATTATTTGCATTATTTCTAACACCCTCAATGATAATGGCACGATTAGCAACGGTTTTCAAGACCTCAAGTGTAAACTCTGACTGAAATCTTAAAGAAATAGCCTGCAACATCATCTTCATTACACCGACTCCGGAAGTCAAAATTATCGGCTTCCAGCGAGAGTGGGAACGAAATCTTGTCAAGAGTACTAAAAAAACTGGAATCGGGTCAAGTCCGATTACACCGCCGAGCGATTCGACCGTAATATCAGTTTTCAAATAGTTACCGCTCTTATCGCGCATCGAAAGCAGTCTGGGAAACGGATGAACATTCCCGGCCCGATCGATGATCGCATACTCGTCGGAGTAATAAACTGCTCCTTTCTTCACCAGTTCGGCAACAAGAGTTGTTTTGCCGCTAAAACTATCACCAGGAATGACAATCCCTTTGCCTTTCCAGGCGACAACCCCCGCGTGCATAAAAACAACCCCGACTGCGTGTTCGGCGATTACGAGACGCACGCGGGTATCTAAGTATTTGAGACAGACCCATTCTATCTCACCGTCGCCGAGGTCCTCACCGTTCAAATACATAAAATACCGCCCCCCTACATTGCGAAGTGAAAACACGTGTTCAACTTCGCTGCGATCGACCGTGGTCAGACGGTCCAGCAACGTGCGGCGGGCGACCGCGACAGCCTTTTCAAAAAGGTCGTCATCCGGGCATTCGATGCGAACCTTTACACCGTAGGATTCGAAATTAAATTCATTCATCGCTTACATTGTTGCCTGAACTCTTAAGTCTTGCCAAAAAAAGTATGCCGCCAGTGGACGCCATCAACACCGCAAATGAAGAATAGACCGCGTTTGAATTTTGTGAGACAAGGACTATCGCGGATGGTACGGCAATGGCCACGGCACCCACACCATAGACAGTACTTACAAATTGATGCGAGCGGCCGCCAATTACAATTCGCTGATAAAGATGTTCCCGATGGGCCGTCCAGACGCGTTCGCCCCGCAACAGTCTTCGAAAAAGGGTCAGAGCCGAATCGAACACAAATAGCCACACAAAGAGTACCGCGACGATAGGCAGAAGTGTTGACCGCTCAGGAAGCTGTTCGCGGATGAGGAACGGTACCGAGGCGAATGTGAATCCAAGAAATGCACTGCCAGCATCGCCCATAAAAATTTTCGCAGGCTGCCAATTATGAATCAAGAACGCCACGCTTGCGAAAAGAACGGTTCCCCCAATGATCGTCGCTGCCGGAATCCCGAGAAGTAAACCGACAATAAGCCAACCGAGACCCGCGGAGAAGGCCTGGATACCCGCGATACCGTCAATGCCGTCCATAAAATTGTAGGCATTGGCGAGGCCCACGATCCATATGAAGGCGAGAGCCAAACCAGGGATGCCGATAGTAAGCGGCGCTTCGACAAACGGTAGCTTTACGACGCCAAAATATCCGAGGTCCACGATCACACAGACGGCAGCTATCGAATGTACGAGAACTCTCCAAATAAATGAGAGCGAGTAGATATCATCCAGCCAACTTATTGCCACGATTAGAATTGCCCCGACGATAAAGCCGACCGAGAGCCGATAATTCAGAAGCCACGAACTAGATATATATATAGTAACGGTCACGGCGGCGATAACGAGACCACCACCGCGCGGTGTCGGTGTTTCGTGCGAACTGCGTTCATTCGGGTGGTCGAGGTAGCCACGGCGGAGTGACCACGCACGAAAGCCGTCGACACCGAAGTATGCAGCGACGAAAGCAACGATGAAAATAATGTACTCGGTCCTGAGCAAAATAATTTAGAACGTCAGAGCCTCGATGTACTTCCGAGATGCGACCTCGAGCGAGTATTTTTTGAGGGCCGATGCCCTCGCTCGCTCACCGTATTCGCGCAGTTGTCCCCGCTTTTCATATATCTCGTTAATAGCCGACATCAGTTTCCCTACGTCACCGGGTGGAACATGCCAGCCGACCATGTCTTCGTCGATCACGAGAGCGAGTTCACTCCCAGTTTCGGTAAGGGCAAGCATTGGCTTCCCTGCGGCCAAAATATTATATGTACGGCTCGGCATTGAAACGCCACGCATCTTAGCGACGAGCGATACGAGTGCGACATCACACGCATTTAAGAATGTAGTCTGTTCCGCGCGAGGTTTTGGGGCAAGGAGCGTGACGTTTGTAAGCTTCAGCTCATCGACACTTTTTCGCAGGGCCCTTTCTTTGACGCCCGTACCGAGAAAGAGGAAATGTATGTTCGAATTTTCTTTCAACCGATCGGCACAATCGATGATCGTTTCGATATCGTTAGGGTAGCCCATATTTCCCGCGTAAAGAAAAACAAGTCTGTCTTCGAGGCCAAGTTCCTGTAACAAAGCGTTTTCAGCCCGGGATCTTGGCTCGACCGTTTCAAGTTCAGCCCAATTTTGAATGACGGCAATTGGAATATCGAGTCCGCTGGTTTTGCGCTTGATCAAAAATTCCATATCTCGGCCGACTACGATGATCTTGCTGGCGTGTTTGT
>JANLTF010000496.1:0-2391 GCA_031362825.1 Acidobacteriota bacterium
GGCGGGGATGTATCTGCGGAAGCCGGGGAAATACGGATATGCGTAGCTCCAGCCGGTGATCTCACCGATGGCACCTTCGCCGGCGAAGAGTGCCCCGCCCGCGAGGACAGCCAAACTGCCCGCCATCGCAAACAACGAATCGCCCGTTATCGAGGCGAGCAGCCAAAATATCAAAAGAGCCGTCAGGAACGCCGCCAAGGCTCCGGCGATCGTTATCGCCCATGTTACCGGCACTCCGAACCATCTGGCGGGCAAAGCGATCGTGTACGGAGCGGCAAACTGTATCGAAAACAGCGATTCTTCCTGCGGCTTTTCGGGCGAATGGTCGCGGCCGGTGTACGGGTCGTTCTTTCGCGGACGCCCATCCATCAGGGCACGGACGTAGGCGGCGTAGGCGACCTCGTCGATGTCATTGTAGGCATAATGCCCGTTCCAGTCGTCACCGCGCAGATACACCATCTTCATCTGCGGATACAGCGAAAACACCGCCAAAAACAAACCTGCAATTATGCCGTAACGCCAGCGAATGGTCATAAGCAGTCAGTAGCCGGAGAGCAGGCATCCTTGCCTGCCTTTCTTTCGTCCCATTTCAAATTCATATCATTTCACCGGCGGGCAGGAATGCCCGCTCTCCGGCGCTGGCTCGGGTGCCCGATTATCTTACATCAACTTGTCCGTGGCCTTGAAACCGGCAGAGCCCGAAGCTCTGACTTGTGCCTTCCATCTCGGGACATTACACTCTTATTTATGAGTTTAACAGATACAATAGTTGCTGATATGACGGCGGCGATGAAGGCGAAGGATGCGAAGAAACTGTCGACTTTGCGGATGGTGAAGGCGAATTTGATGAACCGGAAGATCGACAAGGGCGGCGAGTTGACGGATGACGAGGTGTTGAAGGCTTTGCAAAGCTTGGTCAAACAGCGGCGTGATTCGATCGAGCAGTATGAAGGGGCGGGCCGGACCGAACTCGCGGCGAAAGAGGCGACGGAGATCGCTGTGATCGAGGTTTATTTGCCGCAGGCGGCGACTTTGGATGAGGTCAATGCTGCTGTCGAGGCGGCGGCGGCGGAGACCGGAGCTTCGTCGATGAAGGACATGGGAAATTTGATGAAAGTGACGATGGCAAAGCTCGCGGGGAAATCTGCGGACGGCAAGATGGTTAGCGAAGCTGTGAAGGTTCGATTAAGTTAATGCTCGAACGTCATCAACATGAAACCGGTTGGGCCGATAAGGCTGTTCGCGAGCGAGGGGCTCGCGCTCTTCAACGGCAGCTTGATTATCAGGAGAATAAGGCCGCTAATGCTATCGGGCATGAGAATGAGATGGTGCGCGAGAATTTTGTGCGGGCGCAGCAGATACGCAAATTGCTCGACGCGGTGAAGCCATTTGATGAGAACGACCGTGTACTCGAGGTCGGCAGCGGGGCTCACGGGCTGGTGTTTGGGTTCGGGACGAAGTTTGGCGTCGGGATCGATCCGCTGGCGGTCGATTACAAGCGTTTGTTCCCAAAATTGCAGGCAAATGCGACAACGGCGGCGGCGATCGGCGAGGAATTGCCGTTTGCGGACGCGGCCTTTGATGTAGTGCTGAGCGACAACGTGATCGACCACGCCGAACGGCCGCTCGCGATCGTGCCTGAGCTTATTCGCGTGTTGAAGCCCGGCGGGCTGCTGTATTTTACGGTCAACGTCCATCATCCGCTCTACAATCTTGCGTCGAATCTGCACGGTGCATGGAATGCCGTTGGGCTCAAGGTCGAGCTCTCGGCGTTTGCGGACCACACCATACACCTGACCGCGGACCGAATCGCTGCGGAGTTCGTCGGGAAGCCGCTCGACATTGTCAGCCAGCGTTCGACGATAGCCGAAACACGTGCATTTCAGCGTGCGGCAAAGCTTTCAAATCCCGATTCCCTGCTGAAAAAGATGTTCTTTAAGAATGCTCTGTTTGAGGTCGTCGCAAAAAGAGCGTAAATTTTGGCGAAAGAAATGGGCCAGCCTTCGTTCGAATCACAACTTTATTCTCACGCACATTTGCTGCTGAAAACGCACGAGACTTTGCTGCGCGATGCGGTGCGGAACCGGGCGTTTTATGAGGCGCTCAAACGGTTCGTAACGGCGGATTCGTGTCTGCTCGATATCGGTGCGGGCGTCGGCGTTTGGGCCGTGGCGGCGGCGAAGTTGGGCGCGAAACGCGTCGTCGCGATCGATATGGATGAGCTGCTTGTCGGGCTGACGAAAAAGCTGGCGGTAGAGCATGGTGTGGCGGACCGCGTCGAGGTCATTTGGGGTAATTCGTTTGGCGTACAGTTGGGGCGTGAGTTCGATATTGTAGTTTCGGAGACCATCGGTTATCTCGGCTACGACGAAGCCATTGTTGAAATCATGG
>JANLTF010000069.1:0-13097 GCA_031362825.1 Acidobacteriota bacterium
ACACCTCCGGCAAGGTAACTGATTGGCGTAGATTGGTTATAGACCAGGGAAAAGGAGCAAACATCATATAGACAAAACCTACGCCAAGTGCTTCGGCGACCCCTCCGGTTGTAGACAGATCAATCTTCCCACCATAGCCGGAGTCAGCCGTCGCAAGATATTCGCGATTTCTATTCAAGTTCTGTAATGTATACGGTCCCGAAGTAAGCGTTCTCTCGATGCTTCCCAAAAATCCTAGGTAGGACAGCATGACTGCAACAACAACTATAGCTCCGGCTCGAACAAACAGAAAACGAAACGATTTCTGAGGGTCAATGAAGAATCCGGCGATCAGGGCCGGAATGAGCGCCAGCAGTACATAGAAACGGAAGGCCGAGATACCGGCCAGACAGGCGAACAACAGGACGGCGTACTTCAAACTGAACCGCCCTTGAAGCTTTAGAACGATGGCGAGCGAAGCAACCAAAAAGAAAATTACAACGCCGTCCTTTAAGATCTGCGACGACCAGAGCGCTACTGAGGGAAAAAACGCGACCAGGAGAGTCGCTGTCCGGGCGACTCGCTCGTTGCTATAGATCTGTTTGGCTACTACATACACCAAGACAGCCGTTGCGGCACCGAGAACCGAAATGAACATTTGTACGGCTAATGGATTTCGGCCTAGGACATAGTAGAAAACGGCCGCCAGCCACGAAATGCCCCACCCGCTTTGCGCAACATTGGTCAACGCTTCGACTTCGTACTTACTTTGGATAACGAACGGAACTCCTGACCATTTCGCGCTCAAGTATGCCCCGGCTTCGTCAAATGCAACAGCATCAACACAAAAGAATTCCTGTAGCTGGTACACATGGCTGATTACCGCTATCACCACCCGAAACAGGAGCCCTAGTACAAATATCTGTAAGAGGAAGGTTCTGGTTTTTAGATCGTCAGCAGTAAACCGAACGATCGTCAAGACAGCAACTGCGGCCGCCGACATACAAACCAGAACGGCTGTAGCACCATCCGGGAAGAGAAAGAATGATATTCCGGAAGCGGCCACAAATGCGGCGGCGGCTATTAGAAAGTTCATATTCTGGAGAATCCAAATATGATCGGCTTGCGGCTATTCAAAGCTAATCCTTAGACTATCGACAGGGAGTATTTTAATGGCTAAAACTGTACGCACAAAAAATCCGTCAAGACCCCGCAAACCAAACAAAGTAAATAAACATTATCAGCAAAGACAGTGAAGCGGAAGCTGGAAGACAGTCGAACGAGACCGTCGACTCACGATTGATATCAATCAGAGCGACCGTCGAGAAAAAATCTCCAGGTCACTACGAATCTTCAAGCATTAACATTTCCGTGATTCGATTGGCTTTTGACACCCGGATCAGACTTAAGGATCGATCTCAACGTCAGTCGCATCACTAAATAGAATGCTGTACATTGAAAAGCCGCTGTTACAAGGAACGCATACCCGGCACCCACAAGGCCAAATTTCTGACTAAGTAGATAGTAGGCCGATAAATTCGCCATCAGGATAACGGCCGATAGATACATACCGACCTTTTGCTTCTTCATTATCGTGAATACGGACCCAAGGCAACTGGTGACAAACATAAACGGAATAGCCGCGGACATTATTCTGTAAAGATCATGGTCGATGGAGAGGCTGAAAAAATTTTCGATGATCGGCGTAAACAAAAGATATAAGAAAAAAAAAGCGATTCCCAACGCGAGAAACGCCCCGATTGATTGATGCAAACGCCTATTGAAATTTTCCCGGTCGTTAGCGAAGGTGCGGGTCAGGCGTCCAAAAAAAACGATCGCGAGGGTATTTGCCACGCCCGCAAATATGCCTACCGTAATAACAACGAGCGAGAACATTCCCAGATCTTTTTCACCGAGCTTGTCAAAGATCAGAATATTATTAGCCCTCACGCTAAGCTGAAATATCATCGCGTTGATCATCAGCGGGTACGATTCGATCAGTAGAAAGCGATAGCTGGGCCCAGCGTCCGCAATTTGAACTGCGACCGGATTGTTCGGTCGCTGCCACCGCAAAAAATTAACGGCGAACATAACGAACGCACACCCAACCTGACTCAAGTAGAGATACTGGATGTCATAACTGTTGATACAAACAAAAAGCGACACGGCTATTAAGCTAACCGCGTTTAATATCTTAAATGTGCTGTATTCGCCCAGCCTGTCGAGTGTTTGATATGCCGTGTAATACGATTCGCTCAAGGCGTCAAACCCTTTCGCACATATCATCATCAGGACGAAGTTGAGATTCCCGGTCAGGGCCGGGTAAAAGAGGAAGATCCCCGCAGCAGCGAGCAACAGAACTAGCCCCAGATTGGCTGACCTGAGTATCTGAACCTTCGCAAGGTAGGGCCTGGCGCTATGTTCCCCGAGGCTGAGGTCACGACGCATTAGCATCGAAAACACACTGCCGACCCCCAGTATCCCTATTTGCGAAATTGAATACGAAAGAGCGTAGATGCCAACTGTTTCCGTGCCGTAGAAGTGATTGATCACAAAATTGATCAATACAAAGGAACCCAGCATCACGTACTCCGTGACACTTACGACGATTCCTTCCTTCAGAATCCCACCGTACGGCAGGATCCGTGCGTACGGAAACCAATGGGTTAGCTTGCTTAACAGGTTCACGAGCTATTTTGCGTCGGCGGCCCTGGCGTAGCCGACCGCACACCAATAGGGTGCGCCATCGCTGAATTCTATGTTCTCAAGTTCGGCAGCCTCCATCATCTCCTTTATCTGTACACGCGTAAATCTGTGCTCAAGACGAGTACCAAAACGATCAAGCGAATCCGTTCGCATCGAATAAAAGCTACGGCTGCGATAGATGGATAGCGGCAAGACGTCCACGTCGAAACCCAGTTTCTCCACCAACAACGCAAATCTCGCCAGGGGAAAATATACGAGGGCCGCGATTATGTCCGTAACGACAGTTTTCAACCCAAACGGCATCGAGGATATCAGTTTTCTGAACACATTTGATATCTTCCATAAAGCCCTAAACCAAACGGGCCGATTATCAAATGCGTAATAAAGGTAAACGAGAATCGGGGCACCCGGTTTTAGCTTTTTGACGCAGGATGCGATTCCGACGCTTGTGTCTGGAATATGATGCAGCACCCCCAGCGAATAACCAAAATCCATCGAATTATCATCGAGCGGAATATCGGCCACCGATGCCGCGTGGAATTCCACATTGCCGGCTAGCGCCAGATTGCGTTTTGCGACTGCCATCGCTTCGCCGCTCGGCTCAATACAGTGGAGGAACCCCACGCGGGTCGCTACTTGTTTCGCCCAGCGGCCACTTCCGCAGCCTAGATCAAAACCGACGGCGGCGTGGGGCAGCTTTGCCCACGGAAATACGCTGAAGTATCGCTCGAAATGTTCCGTCAACTCTGAGTCCGTCAACGGAGCCTGATCAAACCGGCCCCACTCTTCACCAAATCCTTCGACGGTTTTGGCATCTAAATTAGAAATTACCTGTTCTTTCATAGCTGAGAATTATGACAGAAGCCCTTAGATTAGCGTAGCTGCCCATCCACAACGGCAGTTACTAATTAGTCTTAAACTTGGACCCTTAGACTCGATTTTGCACTTCCGAATAAACTTCTCTAAGGACTGAAATGTATTTATGTATGACATTTGTCTGCTCGTGCCATTTCAAAGCGAAATCGTATCCGGCTTGTCTCATTTGATTTCGCTCTTCAAGGCTCATCGCATTGAGCTGCAGCAGGCGCTCGTATATCTCTTCCTCGGTAAAAGCGTCAAGGATCGGCGGTGATTCTCCGCCGTAAAATTCATGGTCCTTAAACGCCGTTATGAGCAGACTTTTCGATGCCAGTGACTCCATTGCGCCAAACCCAAAGCCGGTCTTCACCTTGTCCTTTTGGTCGGGATATCGGTCATACAAACGGTCATGCCAGAAATTATCAACCATAACGATATTGGGCATGGCTTGATACTCTTTTAGCTTATATTTGGGCATATCATCCATCAACCGAACATATTTCTCAATACCCAACTCTTTCACTAACGCTTCACTCGCAGCCGCATCAACGCCCTTCTTTGTCATTAATAAGACAACATTCGGGCTTTTCTCTTTTACAAATCGCGCAAACGAGCGAATAAATTTATCATTTCCCTTGGTATCGTTCCATATCGATCGCCACCCATGCCGGGCAAACATAAAAAAGACCGAGTCGTAGTTTTTATACTGTTCGTAGAACTGTTCATTAACCGCAACTCCGTAGCTAATTATATCTTTAGGGTAAGGTATCTTTACCGTTTTCGATTGCAGGTTATAGTTGATGATGTACGGAAAATATTGATAACCCATAAAAATAATGATCCTGTTTGCGTGGGATTTGAGCGCTCTTGCCTGCATACGACCGTAAGTCATTAATTTAAAGAATTTCCCGATCTTAGCTTTAAAGGTACTTGTATTAAATAACAGCATTTTAAGATCATCTTTAAAGTCGATCATGTTCAGATCGCTACCGAGGCTGTGAAAAACGAACGGTATCTTTGCCTTCATCGCGAGCATTGGCCCGTAGCAGCTAACCAGCGCAACGTCGCATTTCGAAAAATCCCGGATCAGTTGTCGTGTTTTTCCGCCGGGGAACAAAAAGTTAGGAAACACTGGGTAATAGTGTAACCACGACGGCAAACTGTTCGCGGATAGAGATTTGTCGTCCCACCAGGGAAAATCCTGCTCCTTAGGCGACGAGTTGTCCAAAAACATTTCTGCGTCGACCCCTCTATCCCTCAAATTTTTTGTGAGATGGAATGCGCTATTTAGCGTATTACCGTAAACATGTATCTTCATAGCCGCTCAGAGTGCTGATAAAATTTGTTTATTAAGTCCGCAATAGATAGAGTGAGCTTGATCTTCAAGTCAGTTTTCAAATAAAGGTGGTTAACGACGGCTAAGAATGCGGTTTTGAAAACCGGTTTTGTTGGCCTCGAAATGTTAAAAAATCAGCAATCTTTTTTATTTTGCTTTCTGTGCAAACTCGAGTAGTAAACCGATAACTTTGCCTTGTTCCTCAGTCTTCAAATGCGGACCCATCGGCAAACTTAGCACCGTCGCCGCTATTTTTTCGGCAAGGGGAAAACTTTCCCGACGTAGTTTTTTATCGGCATATGCTTCGGATAAATGCGGTGGTACTGGATAATGGATCATAGTCCCGATGCCCGAGTCATTTAGAAAACTCTGCAATTCATCGCGTCTCGAATTTTTCACCACAAACAAGTGCCAAACGGGTTCGGCGCCGTCCGATACGCTCGGTAATTCGATTTCCGCTGCGTCCGCCAACCCTCTCAAATAATTTTGAGCGATCAAACTGCGTCGGCCGTTCCAGTCGTCCAGATATTTTAACTTGACACGCAAGAATGCGGCTTGGAGCGGGTCGAGTCGAGAATTGTAGCCTTTAACCTCATTATGATATTTCACTCGTGAACCATAGTTTCGCAAAACTCTCACCGAATCTGCCAGCGCGTCGTCGTTTGTCGTAATTGCTCCAGCATCTCCGAATGCGCCCAAATTTTTGCCAGGATAAAAGCTAAATCCCGCAGCATCGCCCAAACTGCCCGTACGTTTTCCTTTATAAAGAGCTCCCTGCGCTTGGGCCGCATCTTCAATGACCCGCAGATTGTATTTTGCGGCTACTTCTTTTATTAAATCCATTTCAGCACTCTGTCCATATAGATGAACGGGCATGATCGCTTTTGTGTGGGTCGTAATTGCCGCCTCAATATTTTCCGGCAAAAGATTGTAAGTTTGCGAATTGGGTTCGATCGCGACAGGTGTCGCTCCGGCATAAGAAACTGCGAGCCAAGTAGCTATATAAGTATTCGAGGGAACGATTACTTCGTCCCCTTCGCCGATTTCGTAACCGCGCAAGATCAGATGAAGAGCGTCCAGTCCATTTGCCACACTTATACAGTGTTTCACACCGCAGTATGAGGCAAATTCCTGTTCAAACGATTCAACCTCTTCGCCTAAAATATACCAGCCGGAATTCATGACTCGCCGGTATGCCTTATCCAATTCCACTTTTAGTTCCAAATAGGGAGTTTTGAGATCGAGAAACGGGACTTTCATCGGCTTTCACCCCGCGCAGCTTGCAAAAAATCGTGGTAATCGCGGTAATAATCGTCTTCGCTGTAAAACTCTGAAGCCAATACAACACAAACCGAACCGGAAGAAAAGTTGTCCATATCGCGCCAGATTAGTGGCGGAATACTCAAACCGTAGTAAGACCGATTAAGTTGAAATTTCTGTGATTCCGCCCCGTCGCTGAGCGTCACGTCAAAACTTCCGTTGGCAGCAATTAAAAGTTGATAGCAAGATTTTAACGCGTGACCAGCGCGATTTTCACCGCCAGGAACATCATAGAGGAAAAATACTCGCTTTATACTGTAAGGAATGTGGTTGTTTTCCTCGATGAAAGTTAGATTTCCTCGCGGATCAGTCAGTTTGGGCAGTTCGATTATTCGACAATCTTTTAACGACATACAATAAATTTTTCCTTTTCGCCGACCATCTGGTAAGATTTCCCGCAATCGCAGACAAGTTCATTTTGAACGTCAAATTCAATTTTTCTCATACACCGGCAGATCCAATAGTGAAACCGAGCGGGATTCCCCCAAACCGCGGCATAGTCAGGAACATCTTTCGTAACCACGCTTCCCGCTCCAACTAATGACCACGCCCCAATTTCCGTTCCCGCAAGAATAGTTGCGTTTGCGCCAATACTGGAACCCTGTTTTAGTAAGGTCTGAGCATAATCTTCCTTATATTGCATACTGCGCGGTTTCAAATCGTTTGTAAAAACAGCCGCAGGTCCAATAAAAACATCATCTTTAACTACGACGCCGTCCCATAAATAAACACCGCATTTTACGGTTACACGATTATCGATGGTAACTTTTCCTTCGATAAAAGTATGATCACAGATATTACAATCTTCACCAACAACCGCGCCTGAAAGGATATGTGCAAATGCCCAAACTCTGGTTCGCGCTCCGACTTTCGCGCCTTTGTCAACCAGAGCGTGGGAATGAATATGTGCTTCTAAACTTATGCCTTCGCTCATCAAGTCTGGATATGCTTCGAGCTTAATCACTTTATTTAACCGTCGGATTAACCTTGAATTCTGCTTCTTAAGATTAACCAAATCCTAGTTCTCTTTAAAGAAGGTTGCTTTCATTTCGTAGTACCGTTCATCACGTGTTGAATTCTATTTTGCCGTCTGCGTCTTCCCCACAAAAAAATCCCTGACGCCGGCGATTATGTGGTCCTGGGTTTCGCGGTCCATTTCGGTGTGGATGGGCAGCGAGAGGACCTGTTCGCAGAGGCGTTCCGTGTTGGGAAGAGTAAAGCCCGATTCAGCATATTCCTTGAAAGCGGCCTGTTTGTAAAGCGGAACGGGGTAATAGATCATGGACGGGATGTCCCGTTCGGCCAGGAATGCGTTCAGCTCGTCGCGTTTGCCGCCGGCGATCCGTAGCGTATATTGATGGAAAACATGCGTCGATCGCGGCTCGCGAACCGGTGTCGTGATCCCGTCGATGTCCGCAAACGCCGCGTCGTATGTATCGGCGACCGCTCGTCGCGCATCGCAATATTCGTCCAGATGCCTTAGTTTTACATTCAATATCGCCGCCTGTATCGAATCGAGGCGTGAATTGACACCGACGCGGTCGTGATAATAACGCCGCGTTTGGCCGTGGTTCGCGACGATGCGCATCTTCTCGGCGAGATCGCCGTCACTGGTAAAGATCGCTCCGCCGTCGCCGTAACATCCGAGATTTTTCGATGGAAAAAACGACGTGCAGCCTATATGCCCGACGGTTCCGGTCTTCGCCTGGCGGCCGTCAGCGTATATGTAATCGACACCGATCGCCTGTGCGTTGTCCTCGATGACGGCGATGCCGTGTTTTTCAGCGAGCTGCATTATCGGTTCCATATAGCAGCTTTGCCCGAAGAGATGCACCGGAACGACCGCTTTGGTTTTCGGCGTGATCGCCGCCTCGATCGCTTCGGCAGTGATGTTGAACGTGGCTTCATCCACATCGACCATCACGGACGTCAGACGCAGCAAAGCGATCACCTCGGCCGTCGCGATATAGGTAAACGCCGGCACGATCACCTCGTCGCCCGGCTCCAATCCGAGCGCCATCATCGCTATCTGCAACGCGTCCGTGCCATTCGCACACGGAATGACATGCTCGACTCCCAAATATGCCTCGAGATTCTGCTGAAAGTCCGCGACCTGCGGCCCGTTAATAAATTGCGTCGAACGCACGGTCTCAAGCACGGCCGTGTCGATCTCGTCGCTGATCTTTTCATACTGACCCTTAAGGTCAACCATTACGATCGGTTTCATAATTCCCTACTGGTCGTGCCCGCGGCCGGCGACGTGACAGATCTCGTCTTCGTTTTACGAAATACGCCTAAACCGATGTTAGCAACAAGTGCTTTTACTTGTCATTCTCGGCGTCGATTAGTTAACAGATATTTATCCAACATCTTCGCCGTTACCTATTATTGGAGTTCGGAAATCGAAGTTGATAGATTTGACGCCATCGTCGTCGTAGGCGGACGATCGCTGATGTTTACCTTTGAAACGGCAACCGATCTGCACAAAGCGTTTGTCGAATTCTACGAAAAAGGCGAAAGTAGCGGCCGCATTGTGCCACGGCGTCGCCATCTTGCGCTATGCTAAATTGAGCAACGGCGAGTAATTAGCTGAGGGCAAAACTGTCACCGGATTTGCCAACTCGGAAGAAGATTTTGCCGACGAAGCCGTTTGGAACTACGGGATGCTGCCGCTCGATAAAAACATTATGCCGTGGCGGATCGAAGATGAGATGCGATCGATCGGAGCGAATTACGTTCAAGCGGGATCGTGGCGCGGTTTTGCGGTTCGTGACGGAGATCTGGTTACCGGACAGCAGAATTTTACGGGGAGTGAAACCGTAAGAGTAATTATTGCAGCCTTAGGAGAATAGAAATGAAAATAGCGATAATCGGAGCCGGAAATGTTGGTGCGACGCTCGGAAAGCGTTTTGCCGAGGTAGGACACGATGTTTTTTACGGTGTCAGAAACCCATCAGAATTTAGCGAAAACGAATTCGGCGGAAAGGTCGGCAGCACTGCCGAAGCCTGTAAAGATGCCGAGATCATCGTTATGTCGGTCCCCTACAATGCCCTTTCCGACGCAGCCAAATCTTGCGGAGATCTTTCGGGCAAGATCGTGGTGGACGCGACCAATCCTTTGATGATGACGGATAAGGGCCTGGGCTTGACGCTCGGTTTTGATACTTCGGGCGGCGAAAAGCTTCAGGAAATGATCCCGGAGGCGAAGGTCGTAAAATGTTTCAACACAACAGGTTTTGGCAATATGGCAAAGCCGAACGGCTCGATGATGTTTGCGTGCGGAAACGACCAAGACGCAACTGAAAGTGTCACAAAACTCGCTTCTTCGATCGGATTTGAGGCAATGAACATCGGCGATCTGTCAAAGTCAAGATTGCTTGAACCCTTAGCAGCACTCTGGATCCATTTGGCTTTTACGACGGATCTAAAACGTGATTTTGCCTTTGCCATCCAGAAGGCATAGCATTTCTGGATGGATAAGTGCGTTCCCAGTAATTCATTTTCTAACGCGGGTTCGACAATGAGATTTGGTCGGTTTAGTTTTGGCGCGCTATTTCCTATCGTCTTCTTTCACTTTTGCTTGATAGGCTTTTTCCAGATAACTCAACGCTTCGAAAAACGCTTTTTTATCCCCAAAAATGGCGGGGTTGTACGGGTCGTTCGGTTGTCGGAGTTCGTGCAAATCGAATTGGCTGGCGTGTGAAGCTACCCATAGATCAAAATCCAGCTTCTTCATCGCACCGAAGGTATAGTCATAATCTTTTTGAATGGTCGGATACGCCGCAACCTCGGAAAATTTCCCGTCAATTATGATCGATGGCATATTGGCGATTAGGACTTTGTATTTTTTGTTTCCGTCCGTTACCTCGACGAGATAGCTTGTCGAGCCTTTGGTGTGGCCCGGATTACTAAGTAAGGTCAATCTTGTGCCGCCGAGTTTTATCGTCGATCGATCCTTTAGCAGCTTATCGGGAACCACGGGTGCAAAAGTTTCACCGTATTTTCCCATCTCATAATCGGTTTTTCCGCCGGTTTTTAAAACATCTTCGTCAGGCCCATTTACAAATAATTTTGCTCCTGTTTCTTTCTTTACCTGAGCCAACGCTCCGACATGGTCGTGATGTGCCTGTGTGGTCAATAGGATCTTGGTGTCCTTTAGAGAAAAGCCAAGGCTTTCGATACTGTTTTTGATCAAAGGATAAGAATCAGAAAGCCCGGTATTGATCAGAATATTCCCTTTCGGTGTCACCAAAAGATAACAGGCCAGATCGTAGGTGCCGACATAATAAAGATTTCCCGCGATCCTAAATGCCGGATACGGCTTGCTCCAATCAGGATTAACGTAAGGCTTGCTAGTCTGAGAGCTGATTTGAGATGCGAATAAACTAAAACACAGGATCAACAGGGATAACGTCATTTTCATAAAGTTCTGAACCACCAATACTATAAGGAAAAAACCGACGATTCGCTTTGAGGCATGCCTCCCATCAAATATCTGACAACACGCCCCAGAAAACCGATTTTGGAAACGTTTACAAAGCACGTGTTTCATGACTTTGGCAGACTCTCCAATGATGTGCCTTCGCACCGTTTGGAGCATTGCCGCAGTAGATCTCGCTTCCGGCTCGACGAAGTTCTTTAGGTTTATTCTAACTATTTGCGTCTCAGCATATTAATTAATAACTCAGCGGAACAAATTATGATAGCCAAATTCCCCTTTTTATTTTCAGCACTTTTTAACCTTTTGGTCTTTCATAATTAACTGATCTCCTTCTCTAATACCTTAATTTCTACCTTTTCTTTTTTGATGCTTTGGCGAATTATTGCAAATAGACCCATGTAAACATTGGCAATAAATACCAGAGAAAATAAGGCGATAACATAACCGCGCCAGTCCTCCAGCAATAATTTGTAGCCGGTTAAAATTATGAAAAACAGCGTGACGTAATGGCTGAAACAATATTCGCAAGTAAAGAGATAAAAGAATTTTCTTTTAAAAATGCTCTTACCATCTACGCTTTGCTTTAGGCAGAAATCGTGAAAGTCTCGGAATATTTCTTCGTGCGTTACAGTCCAAGCCGCACAAGAGATTGGGATTGCCAGTAAAAAAAGCCAAGTTATCTGTTCGTCAATTTGTGGCATTCCGGTAGTCATGAAAACGATTTTTTACCTCTGCCGCCACTTGTTGGATCGTCGCCAAAACGTGAATTGAATGAATACGCACCTTCAAATGCACCGCTTCCGAGTCTTATTTTGCCGCATCCGTCCGTTACGCTTCCGTTCCATTCTGCTTCTGCTCTTCGATTGATTGCCATATTTTTCTCCTCTAGTTTCTACCCAAACATCTTGTTATCGTCGCCACCGTTGATTAATTTTTCTATGCTTCTTTCGGCATAGTATTAGCAATATCAATGACATAACGGTAGCGAACCTCACCATTTTTCATCTTTTTAAATGCGTCGTTAATTCCTTCCATCGCAATTATTTCAACGTCGGGCGTGATGCTGTGTTCGCCGCAAAAGTCTAAAACTTCTTGAGTTTCGGCAATACCGCCGATCAGTGAACCCGCTACATTTCGGCGATGAAAAGCCACCTGCATATTGTCTGTTTCTTGTTTGAAAGGCAGTAATAAGCCCACAACAGCCAGTGTTGAGTCGCGTTTCAGAAGTTTAATGAATGGATTGATGTCGTGTTCGTAAGGAATTGTGTCGAGCAGAAAATCGTATTTTAACTCTAATTGGGCAAGTGCATCAGTGTCATCAGTTAAAATAAAATCTGTGGCACCGATTTTTTTCGCGTCGGCATCTTTGTCTTCCGATGAACTAAAAACCGTAACTTCCGCACCCATTGCGACTGCAAATTTTACAGCAAGGTGTCCGAGTCCGCCCATTCCGATAATTCCGACTTTTTGTCCCGGCGAAACTTTCCAATGTTTGAGCGGTGAATATGTAGTTACACCTGCACAAACTATTGGTGCGACCGCTTTAACATCCAAATTTTCGGGAACTTTAAGAACGAAATTTTCTTTGACTACAATTCTATCCGAGTATCCGCCGAACGTGTTCGTGCCGTCCGGATTCATCGGACCGTTGTATGTCAAAGTTGCTCCATTTGGTCCTTCGCAGTATTGCTCAAGGTTTTCCCGACAACTTTTGCAAACACCGCACGAATCAACCATACAGCCGACTGCGACGGTTTCTCCGACTTTGAATTTTGAAACTTCAGACCCTAACGCCGTAACACGTCCGACAATTTCGTGACCCGGAACGCAAGGATAAATCGTATTGCTCCAATCATTGTTTGCCTGATGCAAATCAGAATGACAAACGCCGCAGTATAAGATCTCAATCGCGACATCTTTTGCCTGCGGTTCACGCCGTTCTATTTCCATTGCACCAAGCGATGTAAATGAGTGATTATTCCCATAACCGATTGCTTTAGTTATAGTTTGTGTTTTTGTGCTTTCCATATTAATTTTCCCTTGATTATTTTTTCCTTTAACCTACTTCTTTCGAAATATTTTTTGTTCTAGGCTTTTAATCCAACACGCAAATAAGTTTCTTATTCACAAATTCTTGAATTCCCAAAGCGGAAAGTTCGCGTCCGTAACCTGAATTTTTGATTCCGCCAAAAGGCAAATCCGCCGCCGTCCAAGTCGGGTGATTGATGAATATCATTCCTGTTTCAATTCGATTTGCGACGCGCTTTCCACGCTCGATATTTTTTGTGTAAACCGAACCGCCTAACCCGAAATCAGAATCATTGGCGAGTGCGATTGCTTCTTCCTCATCTTTTACTCGAAAGAAAAGTGCGACGGGACCGAAAAATTCTTCACGAAATGCGGGATTGTCGGGCTTGATGTCGGAAAGAATTGTGGCCTCGATAAACGAGCCTTCAC
>JANLTF010000090.1:0-7752 GCA_031362825.1 Acidobacteriota bacterium
GCCACTCACTTCGATCTCGCCATCCGCCGCGATGCGCACCTCGACATTCCTGATCGGCTTTCCTACTGTCCCGACGCGCATGTTCACAGGATTATTTGACGAGATGACCGGCGAAGTCTCAGTCAGCCCGTAGCCCTGCATGATGTGAATTCCCGCACCGGTAAAGATCAGGTATATCTCGTCTGAAAGTGCCGCACCACCGGTAATGCAGAACCGTAGGTTGCCGCCGAAAAACTGCCGCAGCTTTGAATATACAAATGTGTCCGCCAAATTGTGCTTTGCCGTGAGCGAAACCGGAATAGGCTGGCCCTTTTCCGTCAATCGGGCATATTCCTTCGCAACCTCGATCGCCCAGTCGAATATCCGCTCGCGGATCTGGCTCGAACGCGCCGCCGTCATTCGTGCCCTTTCGTAAACCTTTTCAAAGATCCGCGGCACGCCGATAAAGATCGTCGGCTTCACCTCTTGTAGATTGTCCGGCACCTTTTCGATCGACTCGGCATAATGCACAGCCATCCCGTACATGATGTAAACGTACATTCCTGTCCGCTCAAAAACGTGCGACAGCGGCAAAACCGACAGCGATGTGTCGCGTCCCTCAAACTCGTATTTTTCAGCGGCGTCGATGACGTTTGAAACTAGATTTGCGTGCGACAGCATAACGCCTTTTGGCTCGCCCGTCGTGCCGCTGGTATATATCAGCGTCGCGATATCGCCATTCTGCGTCGCGGCCACCAGCTCGGAAATCAGCTCAGGCCGGTCATTGTCGAGATGACGCCCTTTCGCCTCAAGCTCCGCAAGCGAGATCGCATTCCCCGCTTCGACTCCGTCAATATCGTAAAAAACGAGCGTTTCAACCGACGGACAACCGACGAGAATGTGGCTGATTCGATCGTAGCATTCCTTATTTTGTAGGAAAAAGACGCGAGTTCCTGAGTCGTTAAGAATGTAAGCAACCGAATCCGGAGCTAGTGTCGTGTAAACCGGAACATCGACAATTCCACCAAACTGACAGCCCGCGTCCGACAGCGTCCATTCCGGCGAATTTGCCGCGAGGATCGCCGCCCTGTCCCCCTTTCTAAGGCCGATCGAATAAAGGCCCAGAGCGATATTCTCAGCCCGCTCGACGATCTCGTTCGACGAGATCGGATGCCACGCACCGTCGCGTTTGAAATTGAGAGCGTCGCTGCGATCGAACCTATCCGCTGCCATCAAAAACAGCTCCGCAACTGTCGTCGGCACGCCGGTGGCAAGTGCAGTTTCACTGATCGTCGATCGTTGTTCGGCCGTTTGCGTCATTAAGCGAGAATTCCTCCGAAAAATATCTTGAACACTTCGTCAGCCATCGGTTCGAGCGGGTATCGATGCTTTGAAAGTATCCAGTTGGTCACCATCTCGTCGAGTGCTCCGTAGAGGATCTTGGCTCCGACGATCGGTTTGATGTCGTCGCGAAAGAGCCCTAGCCGCTGCCCGTCCGCAATGGTCACACGAATTATGTCCAGATACTCCGCAAAGCCGGCCGCCGAAAATTCCTGCATAAACTTGGTCGAGCCTCTTAACTCGACCTGAAACACGATCGCCATATCACGATCTGCCCCGAGTTTGCTCAAATGCAGTTCTGCAATTCGCCGAAGTTTCGCGACCGGATCGCCGAGCTTTTCGAGTTCCTGTTTCCCCTCAGCGATAAATTCGGCCATCGCCCGGTCGAAGATCGAATGTAGAATCTCGTCTTTGCTCTTGAAATACAGATAGACCGTACCGTCAGCAATACCCGCCGCCCCGGCGATGTCCGATACCTTCGAATTGAAATAACCACGCCCCGCGAACACCTTGGTCGCAGCACGCAAAATGGCTTCTCTTTTATCGGCAACGGGAGCTTTCGCCGCCGCCCCATTTCTTACTGCCCTTGCCATATCGGTGATTATGAATGAATCGTCATTCAGTATGCACCTAGGCTATAACAAAAAGGAAATCGAAAGCAAGGAAAATCTGAGATTGACGAGAAGTTTCTAAAAGCGGTTTTGAAATTTCAAATCTCAAATTTGAAAATTAAGAAAATGTGACAGGAAATAAGGGTGGCGGAGAGGACAGGACTCGAACCTGCAAGCGCTTACGCGCGGTAGTTTTCAAGACTACTGCCTTAGCCAATTAGGCTACCTCTCCACAAAACCTTGTGGCCGCCGACGCCAAGAATATCTTGAACGTAATGCAAAGCATTACAGATACGGCAAAAGACATTATAATCACTGAGATCTACTTTGTCATTCATTATCGCTCGATAAAGTTGACGATTTTGTGAAGCCTTTAGTTCTTTTCGCCCACCACCATGGATGTGGTTAATTTCCAATATCGAAAACTCATCACACCCGCAGTTAGCACATTTCGCGCCGCCAAGCTTTTCGATTGCCCGTTCACGCACAAGCTGATGTTGCTCTCGCCATTTTCGGCGTTCGACATCAACATCGTAGTTTTGGTCAGCTTTTCGACGGGCCCGCCAGGTGACCATGTACTCGCGCATGTACTCGCGGTGATTCGTTTTACCCTTTTCAGTTGAGCGATATCTATCGTGCTTCTCAGCCATACGAACCACCTAACAAACATTTTTAGTCTAGTTAGGTTGCCCTGTAAACAACACGAGATCACTTTTTGGGAAACTGCTTTGCCAATTCACCCTTTACTGCGGCAACGCCTTTCGTTCCCTGCATTTTTACAAGCGTTGTTCCGTCGCGGCCGATGACGTAGTGCATTGGGAACGGCACATTGATCTCGCCGTTATTGTCCGGTGTGCCGAATTTCGTCAGGATCATCATTATCGAATCGGGCAGCACTTGGTAATCGAACGGGTTTTTCTTCAAAAACGCTTCGAGTTCGCGTTGCGGGCTCGCGGCCGGAGCGATAAAAACAACATCTTTGTTAGACTGATAGTCTTTGACCACCTGATTCAACGCCTTGATCTCGCTCAGGCAGTTTGGACAATTGATGAACCAAAGATTAACCACGACGACCTTCCCGCGCAGATCCGACATCGAAACCATTTTGCCGTTCATATCCCGGCCCGAAAAATCGATTGGCGTCTCGACAACGGCGGTCTTCTGAGCCGCGACCGAACCGGAACAGACAACGAATACGAGTAAGATCAGGATTTTTCGCATAACCACTTTTTAGACCGAATAGATGCAAATGTCAAGATTTTCGTCGTTGTCACACGATTCACCGAAAAATCAGACGTGTTAAAATCGTGAGATGCTCCTTTTGTCGCTCGAGGCGAGCGGGTTTCGAAATTTACAGGGAAAGATAGAGTGCTCAGCCGGGCTCAACATCCTCGTCGGCGAAAATGGCCAGGGCAAGACCAACTGGCTCGAGGCAATTGCGCTCGTCGCATCGACGCGATCCTTCCGCACGACTAAACTGCAAGAAGCGGTCCGCTTTGGCGAACAACTGGCGATCGTCAGCGCAATGGTCGAAGAGTCGCCCGAGATCACGCGAAAGCTACAGGTCTCGATCCAGGGCAACACCAAATCGCTAACCGTCAACGACAAAAAAGAGACGGTGCAGAGGTATCTCGGCCAGCTTCACGCCGTCGTTTTTAACGCCGATGAACTTGAGATCGTCCGCGGCCAACCGGACGCGCGGCGGCGGTTTCTCGACGCCTGCATCGTCTCGCTCCATCCGCCGTTCATCCAGACATTTACCGATTACAGCCGTGTCATCAAGCAAAAGAACGCCCTGCTCCAGCGTGCCCGCGACGAAGAGACTTCGACCGAGAAAACGGCCGAGCTTCTCGCCCCATGGAACGAACAGCTCGCGTCGCTCGCCTCACGGATCCACCGTGCGCGCGTCCGCTTTGTCGAACGAATCAACGGCGTGCTCGAAAAGCAGCTCTTCGGCCGCGAAGAACTCTCCATCCGCTACGTCTCGTCGCTCGAGGGCAAGGGCGACCTCGCCGATTACGAAGCCCTCATCGCCGAACGCCTCGCCCTTCGCGTCCACGCCGAGATTATCTCGGGCCACGCCCTTATCGGCACGCACCGCGACGATCTCGAGATCCACTTCGACGGCCATGACCTCCGCAAATACGGTTCCGCCGGCCAACAGCGTTCGGCTCTGCTAGTGCTCCAACTCGCCAATATCGCCGTCTATCACGCCACCCGAGGCGAATATCCGCTCTTCCTCCTCGACGACATCGACGCCGAACTCGACTACAACCGCATCACCCAGCTCCTCGAATATCTCGAAGGCAAAACCCAGACATTCGTCACCACTTCAAAAGAGAGTTTCATAGAAAAATTCGGCGCGAACGCGGCCATTTTTCGCGTGTCGTCGGGTACGGCCGAAATTCAATAAAATAAAGCTTTTATAGGTCTTTTGAGGTGTTAATTAAGGCTCAAAATGCTATGATAACGAGTGTGTATTACTAGGGATGGTTTGTTATGACACCGGATGGTCACATGAGTAACGTTATCGAGATCGATCCAGAAAAAATGAGCGGAACTCCGGTTTTCCGAGGCACTCGGGTTCCAATCCAGCATCTGTTCGATTATCTGGAAGGCGGCGACAGCGTTGAACGATTTCTTGACCACTTTCCGACGGTTTCCCGGTCTCAGGTAATAGAAGTCTTGGAATTGTCGAGACACAAAATTCTCTTCGAATATGAGATTGCTGCTTGATGAGTGTGTGCCGGGTCCATTACGACAGGAGTTTTCAGGTCACACAGTAACCTCGGTTAATAGGATCGGGTTCAAAGGATTAAAAAACGGGGAGTTGTTGCGCGCTGCCGCAGTCGATCATGACGTGTTTGTCAGTGTCGATAAGGGCTTGGAGTATCAGCACAATTTGCAGGATCTACCGATCGCCATCTTGTTGTTATCGGCGCGGTCAAACAAGCTAGAGGCGTTGCTGCCATTGATTCCGGAAGCGTTAGAAGCTCTGAGATCAATTTCCCCACGAGAGTTTATTAAGATCGAGTATTAAGAGATTAGAGGTTTTCAAAATTGGCTAAACCAAAGCAGGAATACGGGGCAGATCAGATCACAGTTCTTGAGGGTCGCGACGCGGTGCGTAAGCGCCCCGCCATGTATATCGGTTCGACGAGTGAGATCGGTCTTCACCATTTAGTTTACGAGGTCGTGGATAATTCGGTTGACGAGGCGCTCGCGGGTTATTGCGACACGATCGAGGTGGCCATTCACATGGACAATTCGATCACCGTTATCGACAACGGCCGCGGGATTCCGACCGACATGCACAAGCAAGAAGGACGTTCGGCGGCCGAGGTCGTGATGACGATCCTCCACGCGGGCGGCAAGTTCGACTCGAATTCGTACAAAGTTTCGGGCGGCCTGCACGGCGTTGGCGTCTCGTGCGTTAACTTTCTAAGCGAATATCTGCGGCTCGAGATCTGGCGTGACGGCGTGACGCACGAGATGGAATTTGAGGCCGGCATCCCGACCGCACCGCTCGTCAAAACCGGAACTACCAACAAACGCGGTACCAAGATCACGTTCCGTCCCGATTCCAGCATCTTCGAAACGACCGTTTACAGCTTTGATAAACTGTCCGAGCGGCTTCGCGAAAAGGCCTTTCTGAACAAAGGCATCCGCATCTTCATCAAGGATGAACGCGAAGACCCCGAAAAATCGCACGAGTTTTATTACAAAGGCGGCATCGCCGAATTCGTCAAGCATCTGAACAAAAACAAGACGACGATGCACGACGAACCGCTGTATTTTGAGGTCATCGATGACGATCTGTCGATCGAGATCTCGATGCAGTACAACGACAGCTACGACGAAAAGATCTTCTCGTTCGCCAACAACATCAACACCGTCGACGGCGGCACGCACCTTTCCGGCTTTCGCGGTGCGATCACGCGTACGATCAACAACTACGCCGAAACCTCGGGCCTGACCAAAAATGCCAAGGTCGCGCTCACCGGCGACGACGTTCGCGAAGGCCTCGTCGCGATCATCAGCGTCAAAATTCCGCAGCCGCAGTTCGAGGGGCAGACAAAAGGTAAACTAAATTCGCCTGTTAAGGGACCGGTCGAGTCGTTCCTGAACGAGAAACTCGGCGAATATTTCGAGCAAAATCCGGCGGTAGCTAAAAAGATCGTCGGCAAAGCGGTCGATGCTGCTCGTGCCCGTGACGCCGCCCGCAAGGCACGCGAGATCGTCCGTAAATCGGCGCTTGGAAGTTCGACATTGCCCGGCAAACTCGCCGATTGTCAGGAGAAAGATCCGGCACTTTCAGAGATCTACATCGTCGAGGGAGACTCCGCCGGAGGCTCGGCAAAGCAGGGCCGCGACCGTAAAAATCAGGCCGTTCTGCCGCTCAAGGGTAAAATTCTCAACGTTGAAAAGGCTCGTTTCGACAAAATGCTCGGCCACGGCGAGATCAAGGCACTGATCACGGCGCTCGGAACCGGCATCGGCAAGGACGATTTTGACGTGTCGAAACTGCGATATCACAAGATCTGCCTGATGACCGACGCCGACGTCGACGGCAGCCACATCCGCACGCTCTTGCTCACGTTTTTCTATCGCCAGATGCCCGAGTTGCTCGAAAATGGCTATGTTTACATCGCCCAACCGCCGCTATACAAGGTAAAACGCGGCAAAAAAGAAGAGTACATCAAGGACGAACCGGCGATGTTCAGCTATCTGATGCGTATGGCGACGGCTGACATCCAGATCAGTTCGGCGACCAAGGATATCTCAGGCCGCGAACTGTCAAAGGTCCTCGATCAGACCAAACAGCTCAAGGGTTACGCCGAACGTATCGCCCGCCGCCTCAATAACGATCCGCGGCTGGTCGAGCTGATAATCGATGCATTTGCCGGCAGCGACGGCGTGCTCGTCAAAAATTCCGTGCGTCTGCGAAAAGTTTTCGGTGATCAGGACATGATGGCCGAGATCGAAGGCAAGCTTCGCGGCGAATACAGCACCGAGCTAAACGAAGACCAGGAACACGGCCTCTGGCGTATCGACATCTCTTATCCGAACGGCACTTTCCGTCAGGTCGATTGGAACATGGCGAGCTACGTCGAGTTTCAAAAGGCGGTCGAGCTCAGAAAATCGCTTGAGATCGATTTCCCGGCACCTTTCGTCGTCGGTGAGAACGGCAAGAGCGAAACGGTAAACAGCCGCGAAGAGCTGCTCGAAAAGGTAATGGGAATGGCCAAAAAAGACCTCACCATCCAGCGTTACAAAGGCCTCGGCGAGATGAACCCCGAACAGCTCTGGGACACAACTATGGACCCCGAAAAACGAACCATGCTCCAGGTCCGGATCGAAGACGCCATCGAAACCGACAGCATCTTCACCGTCCTAATGGGCGACCAGGTCGAACCCCGAAGAAAATTCATCGAAGACAACGCTCTTGATGTTAAGAATCTGGATGTTTAACGGCTAAAAGTCGAAAAGGTCTCCCAAGAAACCGCCTTTTTTTCGCTTTTTGCCGTATTTATACGACGGATCGTCTGAATCGTGGATACGGTCATGGCCGCTGTATGTGCGGTCTTCGTAGCCGCGATCGCGAGGCGGCTCCTGAAAGCGGCTGGGCTGTGGCGGAGTGTTTTGAACCGCTGGCGAGGCACCGGCGGAAGCTTCGATAAGCTTATCCAGCTCACCACGGTCAAGCCACACTCCGCGGCATGTCGGGCAGTAGTCTATTTCTACTCCCTGCCGTTCTGTCATTGCTAAAGTCGTCTGGTCAATTGGGCATTGCATACGAAAATCTTACACGATACGGCCA
>JANLTF010000109.1:0-6880 GCA_031362825.1 Acidobacteriota bacterium
CTATGGTTTTCGCTCGCTCGTCTGGCTCGAACGCCGCGAAAGCCGCTTCGAGGATCTGACGGGTTACGGCACGCTCCAAGGCCGGAAAGTAAAGCTCGGCATCGCTCTCGACGACCCGCGTTTGCCCGAGGCCGTCTCGACCGAAATGCCTGTCGAACTGGTCGAACGTTCAAAGACTAGCGAGCAGTCGCGAACGATGTATCTGTTCCCTGTTCCGGTCGGCAGTGATATTCCGTCTGCTCTGGCAGTGCTCGATCCTATCGACGACGAGACGAAGAAACATCAGATCGCGCGACTTTGCCATTCGGTCGCCCCGCAACTCGAAATTCTGCGATTGCGAGGCGAAGTTTCGCGGCGTGATGCGCTTGCACGTGCGGTACGCAAGTTTAGCGATAGTCTCAAGACGGTCGATACCGACGATTTTTGGATGCATCTGACGCTGACCTCGGCCGAGCTGCTTCAATCGGAACGTGCGTCGCTGCTCGTGCTTGACGAAAAATCGGGAATGCTTGAGATCAAGGCTGCGGTCGGGGCTCACTCGGATGTCTTGGCTGATGCGGAACCCGGAAATCGTGTTTCGCGAATCGTTTTTGAAAAGGGCAAACCGGCTGTGGTCGCTGATGTTTCGACGACTGGCCTGATTGAGGCACCCGCTGAAAGGCGTTATAAGACCTCGTCATTTATCAGTTCGCCCGTCGCTCTCGGCGACCGGAATATCGCCGTGATCAATTTTACAGACAAAGCGAGCGGCGCAAATTTTGACAGACGCGACCTCGAATTGATCCGTGCGATCACGCCGCAGATCGCGGTGGCGATCGACCGTGCGGGCCTGAAAGAGCGTGCCGGCGAGTTTGAACAGCTCGCCGTGACCGATGCTCTGACCGGTTTGCTTAACCGCCGATACATCGAGGAACGTCTGCTTGAAGAAGTAAAGCGGTCGAACCGGCACGGCTATCCCATGAGCTTTCTGATGCTCGATGTCGATCATTTTAAGTCGTACAATGACAATTTTGGCCATCCGGCAGGCGATGAGGCTCTGAAGCTTGTGGCGAGTGTTATTCGCGATACGCTTCGTGGGGCCGACGTCGCTGCGAGGTTTGGCGGCGAGGAATTCGCCATCTTGCTGCCGCAGACGACCGATGACGAAGCTGCGATGATCGCCGAACGTATTCGCAGAAATATAGAGCAATCGCAGTTCGAGCATCGTGCGGTCACGGTCAGCATTGGAGTGGCGAGCTGTTCGAGCGATCTTTGTTCCGTCTCGGGGCTGATCAAGGCCGCCGATCTCGCACTGTATGACGCAAAACACAAGGGCCGTAATAGCGTCCGGCTCTACGCCGAAATGGACGCGAACGAGGGCGATAATTAGATCAGATGAAACGGTTTTCCGATCAACAGATATTTGGCGGGGTCTCTCAGTCCGATTTTCTCGGCCGTGAACGAGAGATCGAGCGGTTGATGGAGCACGCACATGGCTCCGGCGGTTTGGCGTTGCTCGCGACGCCGCATTGTGGTTCGTCCGAATTGCTAAGGCAAACTTTCGACCGTCTTTTCGCCGAACAGGAAGAGATAATTCCCGTATATTTTGCAGTTAAGAAAAGCGACGGTTCGGCATTGCAAACGGCTCGCCGTTTTCTTCGAGAGTTTCTTGTTCAGACTGTCGCGTTTCGCCGCCGTAACGCTTTTGTTCTCGATTCTTCGCCTGATATTAATGAAATCGCCGAACTAGCAGTTCCGGAAGATGCTCTCTGGATCGACCGTTTGATCGAGACCGCCGGCGAATACGGCAACGACGACAAAATGTCGCGTATGCGTTCGTTTCTGAGTTCGCCATTGCGGGCAGCCGCGAGCGGAGCAAACCTCATTGTAATCGTTGACGACCTGGACCAAGCCTCCGATCTTTTGGACGGCGAAGCGTTCGTCGACGCTTTGACCGACGTTTTCAGGCGTAGCGAATTGCCGTTCGTTTTCAGCGGGCATAGGCGTTTTCTCTACGGCCGAACGCCGTTTTCGACAATGAATCTCGGACGGCTGTCATTCGCTGATGCCGGCCTTTTGGTCGAATTGCTGGCGTCACGATCAGGCGTTAGGATCAACGATCAGACCCGCGACCTCATTGCTGTCCAGCTACAAGGCGATCCGGCATTTATAAATTCTGTGTTTGCGAGTGCGGCAGAGAAAGGCATCGGATTTGAAAGTTTTCGGCAGTTTGAGACCGTCTATGCGGACGAGATATTCGGCGGACGGATCAGCAGACATTTCGACGCAATATTCAACTCGCTCGTTCCCGACGCGGCCGCACAAGATCGACTGATCGGAATGATCGCGGATCTGCTGGGCAGCGAAACGGGCAAGGCTTCGCTCGATTTTTGGCAAGCCCATTCGTATCTCGACGGCGACGAGTTCCGCTCCGTTGTTTCGATGCTAAACGATCTTGAGATCATATCGGCAAGTGTAAATTCTGTCGATGCCTCGGCGGATAATATCGTTCTGGCAGACTACATTGCGGCTCGTCGCCGACTCGCTCTGCATTCGACCACGCGTGCGCAGATCGTCGGCAATGAACTAGCGGGCTATATAAAACGGGCTCCGCAATTGATGGCGAAGTATTACCGCCAGCTTTCGGCGATCGGATTGCGCGAAGTAATGCGTGCCTTTGACGGACGCGAGATCGCGAGTTCGCTGCTCGATTACGGAAAGTTCAAGGCCGATCTAAAGGGTTTGTCCGATGAGGAGATCCAGGCCGCTGTTGCTGGCTCGACCGAGAAGATAACACTGCCGCAGATCGTTTACACGGCCCACAGCGTCGCATTTTATCGTCAACTCGGCGAACTGATCGATGCCGAACGCTCGGCGATCGCTCTTGGTTTTGAAAAGGGTGACGGAAAGGACGAGATCGTCTGGATCGCTGCCGAGATCGATTCGAAACTCGAGGCCACAGCGGATCTCGCCGAATTCTGGTGCGATCGTTTGGAAATGGCCGCGGCAAGCTGCGATTTTTCGGCTTACAAGATCTGGCTCGTCGCTCCGGAGGGCTTTGCAGACGACGCTCTTCGCCTTATCGCCGACCGCAATGCAATCGGTTCGAGTCGGAGGCAGATCGATCTACTGCTCCGCCAATTCGGTGCAGAAACGCTCGTTGCCGATGCCAATGCGGACGAATACGAAATCGTCATCCCAATGGGCGACGACACCGAGATGATCGCCGCCCACACCATTGAGGAGATCGCTAAACGGCACGATTTCCCGGCGAAAACGATCAACCAGATCAAAACAGCTCTCGTCGAGGCATGTATCAATGCAACCGAGCATTCGCACAGCCCGGACCGCAAGATCTATCAGAAATTCGTCGTTAGCGAAGAAAGGATCACCATCACCATCTCAAACCGCGGTCTGCGACTCTCCGATAAGGCCGCCAAAACCGTGACCTCAGAAACAGGCCGCCGGGGCTGGGGCCTCAAGCTGATCCAAGGCCTGATGGACGAAGTAAAACTCGAACAAACCGACGACGGGACGCGGATAACGATGACCAAATTCGTCAAGCGATAGTACTCACAGCTATTCAGATCCTATTTATTGTTGTAATCTGCTTAAGATTGTGCTAAAAATACGGTTCAAGTAGATTCTTCGACAATTAGCTCTAAATTAAACAAAGGAAAACAATTACGTGATCGCAGAAAATCTGTATGAGACGGCGCGGTTAAACACTTCGGACACGGCCGTGGTGCTCGCGGGCGACTATTTGAACAAACTCGCGGGCGAAAAGATCGAACGCGAATGCAAAACGAAGCTTGACGAAGGCTGTAAACAGCTTGTCGTCGATTTTTCGCAGACCGAGATCATCAACAGTATTGGCATCTCGATACTGCTCGGAGTGATCGATTCGGCACAAAACACTGGAGCTAAGGTCGTATTTTCGGACCTCAACGAAGATTCGGTCGAACTTTTCGAAACACTAGGGCTGACCAAGCACGTTACGATGGTCTAGCAGCAAACTCTAATACAATGATCGAACAACGACACAAGCTAATCCACGCATTTGGGGCCCTTTCGGAATTGGGGCAGGAAGTTGCGAATAAGAACAACTTTCAGGAGACGATCCGCACTTCATTGCACCTTATCTCGGGTGCTCTCGGGATAATGCGCGGCGGTGTCGCGCGGTATTCGCGGTTTGGGCATGAGCTGAATATGCTGGCGGTTCGCGGGCTTGGGGACGACTTTCCGCTGAGTTTGTCGCTGTGCATGGAGGACGAGCGTCAGTTTTTGACCAATGGCCTCAATACGATCGAGACTTCGCAGGCGAAGGTGTTGCCGTTCTTTCAGGTGTATGACGAGAGTTTTACTCGCAAACGCATCGAGCTGCTGCTGCCGCTGATCGTTAGAGACGAGATCGTGGGTGCTGTTTTTTTAGGCGAGAAAGCTACTGACGAGCCTTATTCAAGCTACGAAAAAGAGATCATTTGCGCGATGGGCCGCCACATCGGCGTGGCGATCGCCCAGCGAAACCTGATGGCTGAGATCGAACGCCACTCGGAAGAAAACCGTAAGTTAGTTGACGATATGCGGACAACCTACAACGACACGGTCAAGGCATTTGCCACCGCGATCGACTGTAAGGATAAGTATACTGAGGGACATTCGGTACGAGTCGGTAAATACTCTGAGATCATTGCCGCCGAGCTTGAATGGGGCACGCCGGAGATCGAGGGAGCCGCCGTCGCGGGTTACCTTCACGATGTCGGCAAACTGACCGTCGAACGTAAGATCATCAACGCTCCTTACCGGATCAACGCGAAAGAATCGGCCGAACTGAACAAACACCCCGGCGTTGGGTATGACATTCTGATGCCGATCCATCATCCGTACGCAAACGTTCCGCTTGCGGCGAAATATCATCACGAACGCCTCGACGGCCGCGGCTATCCTGACGGATTGTACGATCGCGAGATCCCGTATATTGCGAAAGTAGTAAACTTAGCGGATTCGTTCGATGCGATGACGACCGATCGTCCCTACAAAGCAAGGCGTCCGGCCGCCGAGGTTGTTGACGATCTGCAGCGAAATGCAGGCAAGCAATTTGCACCGGAACTGGTCACGGCGTTTTTAAGAGGAATGCTAAAGGAACTAACGGGCGATACAAAAGAAAAACGTTTTCGACGCCTTCTTGGCCGTGAATATATGGAGGCCGAAGGCATTGTCCCCGCCATTCGCCGTACGCTAAACGAAATGGCACCGACATCGACGCTGACGTATATTAACGCCGACGCCGGAATCGACGAACGGCCTTTGATCTAAACATTTTCCAACAACTGAACAAATTTCTTCGCTGCCAACGACAAATTCCGGTCGCTACGGTGGATGACGCCAACGGTGCGGACCCAGTATTTTTCGGCTAGCTCAACGACGGCGAGTGTGCCGGCACGTTTTGCTTCGGTGACGGCGGTTTCGGGGACGATAGCGAGGCCGAATCCGACCTCGACGGCGCGTTTGATGGTTTCGATATTGTCGAATTCTGCAATCTTTTTCACCTCGACCGCGTTTTCCTTAAATATCTTGTCCATTGCCTTTCGCGTTGGCACGTCGCGTTCGAACAGCACAAAATCCTCGCCGTTGAGATCGGTGACTTTTACCTTTTTTCGCGTTGCAAATTTGTGATCAGGCGGTGTGATAAGCACGAGCCGATTGTCCGGCATTGGAATTATTGTCAGGCCGCGGCGAGGTTCGGGAAATGCGAGGACGCCGAGTTCGACTGTGCCGCTCAATACGTCGCGAACGACACGCGTCGTCCGTGAATATTCGAGGTCGATCTTGGCGGCGGGAAACTTGGTCATAAATTCGCGAACCTTAACAGGCAACTCGTGCAGGCCGACGCTGTACACCGTCGCTACCTTGACCGTACCGCCGATCTTGCCGACGATGCCTCGCAGCGATTCCTGCATCTCCTCGTAGGCGGCGAGCACTTTTTTCGATTCTTTATAAAAGACATCACCGGCGGGCGTCAGTTTTACCTCACGGCGGCCGCGGACGCGTTCGAGCAAGCGGCGTTTGAATTTTTCCTCGAGCGTACGTATTTGCTGGCTGACGGCGGACTGTGTAATAAAATTGCGTTCTGCGGCAAGTGAAAAACTTTCGAGATCGACGAGGTCGCAAAATACTTTCAGCGTTTCGATGTGCATGGCGTTTGATCGTAAAGTTCAGCGTTACTACTTAATCACGTCAACATTATTCATTTTATCTTATATGAGATTCGTCCTACTATAAATATCGGAGTCAAATAATTGCTGAATTTTGTGTTTGCAATTAGAATTTTAAGAAACCACGATATTTAAAATCGAGTTATCCAGACCTTTATTGAATGGCCATTAAATTCAGCAAGACCTTTCTTTTACGAAAGCTGCACCAGATAACCGGCATCGTGCCTCTGGGCGTGTTTTTCTTCGTTCACATGTTCACGAACTCAAAAGCGATGAACGGCGAAGCGAGCTTCATTAAAGCAGTAAAGGAAATTCACGACATTCCCTACTTGTTGCTGATAGAGATCTTCGGCATTTTTCTGCCGCTGATGTTTCATTCGATCTATGGTGTGATCATCTCGTCAGAGTCCAAACCGAACGCTCTCAACTACGGTTACGGGCGTAATTGGTTTTACGTTTTTCAGCGGGCCACGGGCATTTTCCTTTTCGTTTTCATACTTTTCCACATTCTGAATTTGAGGTTCGGTCTTGTCCCGGGGCTTAACCCCATTCCGATTGCCGGCAATGCCGATCAGTCATTTGCGATCGTTTCACGAGAATTTCAGATCACTTGGGTGTTGATAGTTTACATACTTGGGATCGTGGCGACGGCGTGGCATCTGGCGTACGGCTTCTTTTTGTTCGCG
>JANLTF010000056.1:0-3890 GCA_031362825.1 Acidobacteriota bacterium
ACTGGGCACCGCAGGTCAGTCGACGCAGATCCCCGGGGTTCTGAACGTATCGGGCAACACAATTCTCAATGGAAATGTCGGCATAGCCACCAATACTCCGTCGCGGACCCTTCATGTCGTCGGAAGCGCTCTTTTTGTACCAACAGATTTTGCTGGGGTGCGAATCACACCTACGACTGATGCCAACTCCGGGACCTTCAACGTAACGAATGCAGCAAATACGGTGAATTGGTTTTCGGTGAACAGTAATGGTCAAGTTATTATGAACGGCAGCGGCAATGTCGGTATTGGAACCGGAAACCCAACAGAAAAGCTTCATGTAGTGGGGAATGGCCTTTTTTCGGGCAAAGTCGGCATCGGAACGAGTTCACCGCAATATCCGATGGACGTACAGACGAGTTCCGGCATCGCCATTTATGGCAGAAGTTCCGCCAGCGGCCCGATCGGTGTTGCGGGGAGCGCTGTTTCACCGAGTATAAATTTCGGATCTGCTTATATCGGCTCTGCGAGTGTCTGGGGAACGTCTTCAACGTCGGTCGGTGTTTTTGGCACGAGCGATTCGAATGTGGGCGTGGTCGGTGTGAGCCAATCGAACATTGGGGTACTTGGCCGGAGTTTTACTGGAAACGCCGGTTATTTTGACGGAAAGGTCGTCGTAGTCGAGCTTGGGACTGCAGGTCCAACTACTCTCTGCCGTAATGCATCGAACCAGATCTCAAGCTGTTCGTCATCGCTCCGGTACAAAACGAATATTGGAAATTTCAGTTCGGGTCTCGATCTGTTGAAGCGACTGCGTCCAATCACGTTCGACTGGAAAGACGGCGGGATGCACGACTTCGGCCTCGGTGCTGAAGACGTCGAGAAGATCGAACCGCTGCTCGTCACCTACAACACAAAAGGCGAGGTCGAGGGGGTTAAGTATGACCGGATCGGTGTAGTTTTGGTGAATGCGGTCAAGGAGCAGCAAACACAGATCGAGGCTCAGCAGAAACAGATAGAACAGCAGCGGATCGAGATCGAGGCCTTAAAGGCTCTTGTGTGTTCTCAGAATCCGGGTGCGGCGATCTGTATTCCAAAGAAATAGTAAAATGAGGATAAAATGAAAAGTACTCGAATCTTGTTGGTAATATTCGCATTCGTCGTCATACAGACCGTCGATGTCAGGCCGCAGTCGGGCGGGACGTTTGTGATCGCGAAATCAGTGATCGCGGGCGGCGGCGGTTCGGCGGAGGGCGGGACGTTTTCGTTGAACGGGACGATCGGGCAGTCTGTCGCCGGAACGACCTCGGCGGGTGGTACTTTTAGTCTGTCGAGTGGATTTTGGGGCGTCGGTTCGTCGGTCGTTACTCAGCTCAGGACCGCGTTTGACTTTGACGGAGACTCGAAAACGGATCTATCGATCTTCCGTCCTGGCGGTGCAAACGGCGCCGAGTGGTGGTGGTTGAAGTCGTCAAATGGCGGCAACGCGGCCGTTCAGTTCGGTACGGCGACGGACACGATCGCGGCGGCGGATTTCACCGGTGACGGCAAGACGGACGTGGCGTTCTGGAGGCCGGCGACGGGCCAGTGGTACGTGCTGAGGAGCGAGGATTTCTCGTTCTACGCATTCCCGTTCGGTTCGAGCGGCGACGTGCCGGTTCCGGCTGATTATGACGGTGACGGCAAGGCTGATGCGGCGATCTATCGACCGACGGCGTTGACATGGTACATATCGAAATCTACGGGCGGGACGGATATTGTTGGGTTTGGTGCGGCTGGGGATAAGCCTGTGAATGCTGATTACGATGGGGACGGGAAGTCGGATATTGCGATTTTTAGGCCGTCGGGAGCGAATGGTGCTGAGTGGTGGGTGCGGCGTTCGTCGAATGCGTCGGTGTTTGCGTTGCAGTTTGGAACGGCGACGGACAAGTCTGTGCCGGGAGATTTTACGGGTGACGGGAAGGCTGATGTAGCGTTCTGGCGTCCGTCGACGGGGTTTTGGAACATCTTGAGAAGCGAGGACTTTTCGTATTACGCGTTTCCGTTTGGGGCGAATGGGGATGTTGCTTCGCCGGGAGATTATGATGGCGACGGGAAGCTCGATGCTGCAGTGTTTAGGCCTGCGTCGGCGACTTGGTTTGCGAATCGTTCGACTGCTGGAGTGCTGATACAGCAATTCGGTATCGCGGGCGATGTGCCGGTGCCGAATGCGTTTGTGAGATAAGACTTAAGAAAATTTAGCCACAGATTGGCACAGATAAAACGGATAAGAAATTTCATTCTGATCTGAGATATATGTGTGATCTGTGGCTGACTTCTTTGGCGAATGCACGCCCCCCCCCGCTACTCCCTCCAGCCCGGCAGCCCCGATACGAATCGGGACTGCCACCCCTCCTCAGGCAGGCGGGGAGTTGGCGGTTCTGACCTATTTCCCTAGCAATTCATTCGCCAAGCGGTCGGCGTCGTAGACTTTTTTTAGGGCTTCGAGGATGCCGGCGGAGTGGACGCCGACGGCTCGGGAGCCTTCGTTTTCTTCGATGTACCAGTAGCGGTTTGAGAGCTTTTGGTTATTGCTGTCGAAGTTGAGCCCGACGATCTCACCGGCACGATTGATCACCGGCGAACCGCTGTTGCCGCCGATGGTATCGGCGCTGTAAACGAAATTGAGCGGCGTCGAGAGATCGATCTTGTCCTTGCGGCTGACAAGCGAATTGGGCAGGTCGAACGGGGATTTTCCGTTAAAGCTCAACCAGCGGTCGTAGAGGCCGTAATAGGTCGTCTTGTACGGGATGAGCGTCGTGTCTTCTGCATAGCCGAGGACCTTGCCGTATTCGATGCGAAGCGTCGAATTGGCGTCGGGCGGCATTGTTTTGCCGTAAACGGCGAAGCGGGCCTGAGCGATCTTGGTGCCGTTGGCGGTCTCGACGTTGGTGATGTTGGTCTCGTTCCAGGCACGGAGTTCGCGCGCGATTGGCTCGACGCGTCGTGCGAGCGTGACCATCGGATCGGTCGAAGCGGCTACGGCAGTGGCACCGCCGTCGATGAGGGCTTTGCGGGCGGCCGGATCGTTGAGTTTGGTTTCGCGAACGGCCCGACCGGCGACCTCAGCGGCGTCGGCGTTGCCAAGTGCGGCTTTTATGAAAGGATCGCTGGCTCCAAGCGTTTTCACCGCTTCTTCGAGCCAAGACGTCAATGCGGCTTCTTCCATGTCGAGGTAGATCGGTGCGGGCGAGACGAGCGACGCGTTGAAGGCGGCGAGACGCGTGTCGCGGAATTCAGGATATCGGGTGTCGTTTGGTTTGGGTACTTCGATCGAATACGTCACGATCTGTTGAGCTATGCTCGCGAGGCGCGAAGCGGAAATGTTTGAGAATGCTAGCCGATTGGCCATCGCGGGCATCTTGGCGTATGCGTCGCCGATGTTCTTCCACGCTGGTGCATATTGCTTGTCGAGGTCGGGCTTGGCGGCGAGTTTATCGCGGAGTTCTTTTTCCTCAGCGACCTTGCGGGCAAAGTTTCTCGGATTCAAAAGGCCGTCCTGCTGGCCTTCGAGACGCTTGAGCGAATTGGCAAAACCGCGCATTCCCGGATTTGCCTGACGAAGCTGCTCATCGCCCTTCTTCGAGTAATTTTCGAGAGCCTTTCGGCGTAGTTCCCAGACCTTTTTCTGCAAAGGGTTGCCGATATCGCGTTGGTACGTGAGCTGCGAAACCGTCAGCAAACGGGCCGTCGATCCCGGATAGCCCGAGACGAGAATGAACTCGCCGTCAGCCGCACCTTTTTCGCTCCATTTGAAATAATTGGGTGTCGCGGCAGGTTTGTCGTTCTCGTAGGCACGCAGGAACGTGAAGTCGAGGTCGTGCCGCGGATAGACAAAGTTATCGTAATCGCCGCCAAAGAACGCGGCCTGT
>JANLTF010000159.1:0-4034 GCA_031362825.1 Acidobacteriota bacterium
CAAGAGCCGACGCGGTATTGCACGCGACCACCAGCATCTTGATACCGCGCGATGCCAAAAAGACCGAGTTCTCAATCGCATACCTCTCGACCGTCGCCATCGATTTGGTTCCATAAGGCACGCGAGCCGTGTCACCCAAGTAAATAAAATGCTCATTCGGCAAACGGTTATGCAACGCGCGATAAACCGTTAGGCCGCCGACGCCCGAATCAAATATGCCGATCGGCATTTCGTTGATAGATCTATTGCTCATTACCAAAGTAATGAGCATAACGCCGTAGCGTCACAAAATCCAAGATCTGAAATTTGATATTTGAAAAAGATGGTGGAGGCGGCGGGAATCGAACCCGCATCCAAAGGTTGCGACCAGTAAAATCTACACGTTTAGTCTATTCACTTAATTTTCGCCTTTGAAGAGCAGATGAATAAACAAGACCTCTTCGAAGGCTAACCCGGCTAACTTTAACTTCACGTCGCAGGTGGAGACGTGATGCGAGCCTGAAATGAGTTATGCCTTATTCGGTCGCATCAGGCGGACTTCCGGTAAGACACTTCTGGTTTAGAGTGAACTAAGCAGCAAGAGCTAATTCTTGATTAGCATTTGTTTTTTGTATAGTTTTTTTAACGAGCTAACCACACAAGCCCGACGTGCATTCAAAGATCTAAACAAGCCCCTGTCGAAGCCTGTCGCCCCCACATAGAGGAAAGTCAGTGTAACATCAGTCAGATGAAAATTAAAAGCTTTGAGATGCAATCAATAAGCGAAACGAGTCAAAGAATTTAACGTATGCTCCGACGATAACCGCATCTTTTTCCTGGCCTTTAGGAACGGCGACTGAAATCTGATACAACCGATCTTCCGTCATGAAAACTCGTCGCGTTAAAAGTGTCTCATCATTGGCAATGGTGTATTCGCGGCCTAAAAGCTTGTTGAGTCGGATGTCGCTCTCGCTGATTAATTTAGAACCTTTGAGCCCGTCTACGCCCGCTTTACGGGAGATTGTGTAAAAGATTGATAGTGCTGCCTCATTTAACTGACTGGATGTTTTTGCCAAATCGCTCACTTGAACTGAGAAAAATCGATTTGACTCGCTGACGCTGAAAAAGTACCTGTTCCCACCATCCGGCATTTTCGTTTTCGATTCATTTGGAATAGCCGGAAAATTAATAGCAAATTTTGAATTTTTTGACGTAATTTCTTTCCATTCAACCTTTTGGCCAAAACATAAGGAACTCAGAAGACCAAGAAAGAAGGACGCGACTATGAGATTTTTCATAAGGCTTACGTTACCAGACAAATCTATAGGTTGGTAAGACGCGTCATTTACGCAGCTTTACCGTTCGCGATCAGCGTCGGATATTTGCCCGTCCAGCACGCAGAACAGGTGGAATTGGTCTCAAGTCCGATCGACTCGAGCATTCCGGCGAGCGAGAGGTAACCGAGGCTGTCGGCACCGATGTATTGGCATGTTTCTTCGACGGTCATGCGCGATGCGATCAGGTCTTTGCGGTGCGGAGTATCGACTCCGTAATAGCAAGAGTGAGCCGTCGGTGGACACGAAATACGCATGTGAACTTCAGTGGCTCCCGCGTCGCGGACCATCTCGACGATCTTTTTCGACGTGGTGCCGCGAACAATAGAATCATCAACCAGAATGATGCGTCGGCCGTTGATGAGATCTTTGATCGGATTAAGCTTGAGCCGGACGCCGAACGAGCGGATCGATTGGGTTGGCTCGATAAATGTTCTGCCAACGTAATGATTGCGGATGATCGCTTGGCGAAAATTGATGCCCGATTCGCGTGCATAACCGATCGCGGCGGCAACGCCTGAGTCAGGGACCGGAACAACGAGATCGGCCTCGACTGGGTGTTCGGCCGCAAGCCGCTTGCCCATTTTGTGCCGCGATTCATTGACCGATTTACCATAGATCGTCGAATCGGGCCGCGAAAAATATACATGCTCGAACGTGCAAACTGAAACCGGTTTCTGCTCGAACGGCTTCGACGAATGCAGTCCGTCAGCATCAACGATCAGTAGCTCGCCAGGTTCGATCTCGCGGACATATTCAGCATCGATAAGATCAAACGCACAAGACTCCGAGGCAACACACCACGCGTCCTGAACCTTGCCCAAGACAAGCGGCCTAAAGCCACGCGGATCACGAACCGCGATCAGCTGCTTCGGCGTCAGAAACAGCAGCGAAAACGCCCCGTCTGTGCCAAAAAGCACCTTTGTGATCGCATCGACCGCATTTTTCGCCGGCGTCCGGGCAATGCCGTGCAGTATCGTCTCGGTATCCGATGTCGAAGAGAAGATCGCACCGGCTTTTTCGAGCTCTTGGCGCTTCTGAGCCGCAAATGGCAGGTTTCCATTATGACACACGGCGATCTTGCCGTGTTGGCAAGTCACAGAAAATGGCTGAACCTCGTCGATCGTGTTTTTTCCAGAGGTCGAATACCGCGTATGCCCGATGGCACTGGAGCCAGTGAGTTTCTTTAAAACCTCAGGATTTAGAACATCCGCGACTAGGCCAATCGCGCGGTGCTGCAACAGTTCGTCGCCATCAACCGTAACAATTCCACACGCCTCCTGCCCGCGATGCTGCAAAGCAAATAGCCCGAGCTGCGTTAGCGTCGAAGCCTCGGCATGCCCAAAGATGCCAAAAATGCCGCACTCCTCGTGCAATTTGTCGAGAACGATGTTCATTTCTATCTATCTTAAAACAATTCACCACAGAGCACATAAGGACCAAGGGAAAATTAACAGGGATAAATAGGATGAACAGGATAAAAGCTCCATTCTGCTCGCCGATCCCTTGTATCTCCTTCATCCCTGTTTCTTTGCCGAGCTATCCGATGCCCGAACCGATACGATCACACACTTAGAAGTCGGCGTAGAGCTTCGTTTCGCGACGCTCTTTAATGGGATCAACGGATTTGCCTCAGGGAAATACGCCGCGGCACAATCAATCGGAATTTCATAGGGCACGATCGTAAACCCCGCGACATGCCGTTCGATACCCTCAAAATAGCTGGTGATATCCACGCTCTGACCGGCAGAAAGTCCGCGAGACTCAATGTCAGCCTCGTTCATAAAGATCACGCGACGACCGCCGTCGATGCCGCGGTAACGGTCGTCGAGGCCGTAGATTGTCGTGTTAAATTGGTCATGCGAACGGATCGTCGTCAGAAACAACTGCCCCGGTTCGAGTTTTACGTATTCGAGCTTACTCGCCCGAAACAAAGCCTTCCCCGTCGGTGTCGGAAACTCGCCGCGACTCGGCGGATTTGGCATGTAAAACCCGCCGTCCTCGCGAATTCGTCCGTTGTAATTTTCACAACCCGGCACGACCCGCGAGATCGCATCGCGAATCAGATCATAATCCGCCGCCATCACATCCCAATCGACGGTCGAGCTTTCGCCGAGTGTCGTTTTGGCGAGTTCGCAGACGATACGAGTTTCGCTCCGCAAGTGCCCGGAGATCGGCTCGAAAATGCCTTTCGACATTTGGACATTTAGCATGGTGCTCTCGGTCGAGACGAACTGCTCGACACCATTCTCACGGTCGATCTCAGACCGCCCAAGACACGGCAGGATCAGGGAGGTCTTGCCCGGCGTCAATGCCGTACGATTTAGTTTCGTGATGACCTGAACCGTCAGATCGCAGTTCGCGAGTGCCGACGCAACCGCATCGGTATCCGGCGAGGCGGCCGCAAAATTGCCGCCCATTGCAAAAAACACTTTTGCTCGCCCGTCTGCCATCGCGGCGATCGATTCGACGGTGTTTAGGCCGTCGTCCGCAGGTGCCGTGAAGCCAAATTCCCTCTCCAGATTCTCGCGAAATACCGGCGTAATTTGCTCCCAAATTCCCATCGTGCGGTCGCCCTGTACGTTCGAATGCCCACGAACCGGACAAAGCCCGGCACCGGGTTTGCCGATCGAACCGCGCAGCAAATGCAGATTTACGATGTCCTGGATCGTCGCGACCGCGTCGGTATGCTGCGTCACGCCCATCGCCCAGCAAGTGATA